>CAMNSB010000092.1 GCA_946554325.1 uncultured Mycoplasmatota bacterium | reverse complement strand
CGAAACGTTTTATTACTGTAAAACTAGACCAACCATATCATATATCTGCAGTAGAGTTTGTTCCTGCAGGTGGTGGAAATGGAAAAATCTATGATGGAACGATTTATGGAAGTATGGATGGAGAAAACTGGCAAGAACTAACAAAAAGTGAGAACTTGCGATATACCAATCAAGCAGACAGTATCACTGATGCCATTATCAATATCAAAAGTTTTGATATAGCAAAACCAAAAGAAGTACAATACATAAAAATAGTTGCTGATAGAACAAATGGTAATTGGTTTACAGCAAGAGCTTTCAATTTCTATGAAGATACTACAATGAACCAAGTGCCAACCGCTGAAGTTTATTACAGTACAAAAGAGAAAACAGAAGGACCAGTAACAGTAAAACTAATAAATCCAAGTGCCAATATTACAGTAACAAATAATAATGGTAAAATCTTATATACTTTCACAGAAAATGGAAGTTTTACATTTGAATTTGTGGATGACAAAGGGCGAGTAGGAACTGCTACTGCTAAAGTAGACTGGATTGTAAAAAAAGAAGTCCCTGAAGAAAAACCGACCCCATCCAAACCAGAAAAACCAAAGCCATCAAAACCTATTCACCAAAATAATCAAACTACTTCAGTTCCTAATACAATAAAACCTATAACAACAGAAGTAGAAAAAACAAGTCAGAATATTACAAATAATAAAAAAACATATCAAGCAAATAAAATTACAATTACACTACCAGATAATGTGATAGAAAAAGAAGAAAAACTAAAAGTACAAAACTTAACTCTTCCAGAGACTTTACAAAAAGAAATAGGTCCTTCTTCTGAAAATGAATATTTTGAAGTCTATTTTGAAACAAAAACAGGGCAAAAACACGAAATAAATAACACCGTAGTAGAAATTACAATTCAAATTGACTCCACTAAACCCTTACTAAATGTATATTCTCTAAATGATAATGGAACATTAAAAAACCTATCCTATAAAAAAACAGGAGCAAATAAAATAACGATAATTACAACAAAATTAGGAAAATATATATTATCCTATGAAAAAGAGAAAATAGATAAAACTGAGAAAATCAAAAAAGATAAAATTAGGAAAGAACCTTCTGTAAGGAAAAAGATAGAAATAACGAAAGAACAAGCTCCACTATTAGTTATCATTATAATTGCAATAATAGTAATAATAAGAGTAATCATTTTAACAATTATCAGGAGGAAAAAGGAAGAGATAGAAGTAATTTAGAACGACTTTTCACAAAAACTGTGGAAAGTTTTTAATTATTATGAAAACTAAAAAAAGCGAGAAAAACAAGAAAAACAAAATTCAAAAATAGGTATTTTTCAATTTACAAAACCATAAACTTTTGCTATAATACATACGAGCAAAGAAAATGCTCCTTGCTACTATGTAGCCGTTAGTCCAAAAGGAGGTGTAAAAAGATGAATAAATATGAAGTAACGTTTATCGTAAAACCAGATATGGAGGAAGCACAAATTACAAAAACAGCTGAAGAATTAAAAAAGGTTTTAACAGATAACAAAGCAAAACTTCTAGAAGAAAAAGCAATGGGTCAAAAAGAACTTGCTTATGAAATTAAGAAGTTTAAAACAGGATATTATTTTTTGTTTGTAGTAGAAGCAGATTCCACTGCAGTAAGTGAATTTGATCGTATTGCAAAGATTAATGAAAGTATCCTTCGTCATTTAATAATTAAAGTAGAAGATTAAGATTGTGAGGATGTACTATGAATAAAGTTTTTTTAATTGGTCGCTTAACGAGAGACCCAGAACTAAGATATACAGGATCTAATACTGCAGTAGCATCGTTTTCTCTTGCCGTAAATAGAAATTTTACAAATCAAGCAGGAGAGCGAGAAGCAGATTTCATAAATATTGTAGTATGGAGAAAACAAGCAGAAAATGTGAAAAATTACTTAACACAAGGAAGCCAAGTGGCAATTGATGGAAGAATTCAAACACGAAGCTATGATGATAAAGAAGGTCAAAAAAGATATGTGACAGAAGTAGTAGCAGATAATGTAGAGTTTCTAGGAACAAAAGGTGGAGCAAGTACAAATACATCCACTCAAAATTCTTCTGCACCATCTACTGAACCAACACCATATGATTTTGCATCCCAAGAGAATAAACCAAAAACGGACGTTGATAGTAATCCTTTCGCAGACTTTGGATCAAGTATTGAAATTAGTGATGATGAATTACCATTCTAGAAGGAGGTTATAACATGGCAGAATTTTACCGTAAAAAGAAAAAAGTATGTATGATGTGTACTGGAAAAAAAGTAAACTACAAAGAACCCGAAACATTAAAAAGATATATTAATGAAAAAGGAAAAATCGTTCCACGTCGTATCACTGGAAACTGTGCACATCATCAGCGTGTAATTGCTAGAGAAATCAAAAAAGCTCGTGCAATTGCTTTATTGCCATATACAAGATAAGCAGGAATATATCCTGTTTTTTTCTTGCAATGATTAGACAAACTACCTCTTTTATTATATAATCTCAACTTAAACACTTTTTAAAAGATAAAATCTCCCTAATCCTTTATTT
>CAMNSB010000091.1 GCA_946554325.1 uncultured Mycoplasmatota bacterium | reverse complement strand
TAAATTACAATTTAGCGATTAGATTTATGTGGGGCTTATCAGTAAAATGATAGGCTCTTTTTTTATTGGAAAGAAAGGAGAGAGCAATGGCTACGACAGGTATATGGAAAATTGAAAAAAGACTAGACCACGTTATAGACTATACTACTAATATAGAAAAAACTCTTAATAGTGACTATGGAAAAGAAGCATACAAAGAACTTCATAATGTTATAGAGTATGCTGAAGCAGATTTTAAAACTGAAAATCAATACTATGTTTCTTCTCTTAATTGTTCTGTTGAAAGTGCATACGAAGAAATGCTTATTACTAAACAACAATATAATAAGACTGGTGGTATTTTAGGTTTTCACGCATTCCAGTCTTTTGTAGAGGGAGAAGTTACTCCAGAACAAGCACACGCTATTGGTGTTAAATTGGCAAAAGAAATGTGGGGCGACCGTTTTGAAGTAATTGTTAGTACCCATCTTAATACAAAGCATATTCATAATCATTTTGTAATAAACTCTGTTAGTTTTAAAGATGGTAAGAGATATTATGATAAAAGAGAAACTTATGCTAGATTAAGACAACTATCGGATTCACTATGTGAAGAATATGGACTTTCTGTATTAGAAGAAAAGCCGTGTAGAAATAGTAAGATAAACTATGCTAATTACTATAAAGGCTATGTTGAAAAAAATAATTACTATACAACTACTAAAGAAGATATAGACCGAGCCATTGCTCAAGCCTATTCATATAGAGATTTTGAATGTCTAATGAAAGCAATGGACTACGAACTTATTTATCGTGGTAGTAGATTAAGTGTAGTAAGAGAGCCTTATAAAAAGCATATTCGTATTGAAAGAAGTTTTGGGTATGATTATAGTATTGATAGAATAAAAGAAAGAATAGAAGTAGAACAAGCCCCTAGAATACCTTTCATAGATGAATATGGCAATAAGAAAAGACCAAAGACTTATACTCCATATAAGAAGCAGAAACACAAAGGCTTATATGCTTTATATTTACACTATTGCTATTTGTTGAAAGTATTTCCTACTGAATATCCTAATAAAAGATTATCTCCAGAGATTCGTGTAGAATTGAAAGAGTTAGATAAAATATCAAAACAAACTGATTTGCTCGTAAGTAATAAATTAGATACTTACGAGCAATTTTTTGCGTTTAAGACACAAAAAACAAAAGAATTAGACAGTTTATTAGATAAAAGAAGCAAGTTGTGGTACAGGCACAAGAAAGCCAAAAGTCAAAGTGAAAAGGAATCTGTTAGAAATGAAATAGACCTTTTAAATAAAGAAATTACACCGTTACGAGAGGAGGTGGTTTTATGTGATGGTATAGAAGAAAGAACTCCGAAGATGGAGCAAAATGTAAAAGATTTTGAAGAACAAAAAGATAGGGAGGTGAAAGATAATGAACACATCAGGTGACGCTGCTGAAACAATTTTCAAAATGTATTTAGAGGGTACAGAGTTTTTATTAAAAACTGGAGGATCATTAACTAAAAACTGTATAGCAGGACTTTATGCTTTATCAAAAGACCAAAAGAAGTCTAAAGGCAAAACAACATTAAATAAAATGTTAAAGTCTGGAAAAGAGTTAAAAATCTTTACTATTAGAAAAGAAGATTTAGAACTATTCCAAAAAGAAGCCAAAAGATATGGTGTTTTATTTACTGCATTATTCGATAAGAAAAATCCAGATGGTAAGGTAGATATTATGTGTAGAGCAGAGGACGCTGCTAAAATCAATAGAATTGTTAATAGATTCAAGTTAGTTACTTATGATGAAGCCTCTATTAAGAGCGAAATTATGAAATCTCGTGATGGTAAAGAAGCAAATGACAAAGGTGTTGAAACAAAGAGCCTTGATGACTTGGTAGATGACCTTATGGCAAAGCCAGTTCAAAAGGAAGAAAATACAATGTCAAACCCGGAGTTAGCAAAGACTGCAAAAAGCCCTCAGTCCGAGCATTCATCAACGAGCAAAAACAAAACAGAGGTGGGTACTAATTCTGATAAAAAGCCATCTGTAAGAGAAGAAATTAAAAATATCAAAGAAGAACAGAAACAAAAAGCAGAATTAGAAAAATCTGATTTGAAAAAAGATGTTTCAAACAAAGAAACGAAACACGAACAACCTAAAAATAAAAAGAAAAAATCTAAAGAAAGAGGGAAATAAAAATGAATTTTGATGATATTATAAGTTCTAATAATCAAGAACAAAGTAATATGCCTTTCAATAAAGATGAATGGGCAAAGAAAAAACAAGTAGAAAGACAAGAGTTATATGATTTGGCAGATAAAACTGCTGAAGAAGTTAGGACAAATCCAGTAAAATTTAAACAATATCTTGATACTCAAGCAATATTTAATGTTTACTCTGTTAATAATGCTCTTTTAATTTCTGCTCAAATGCCAAATGCTACTCAAATAAAAGAGTATGATGACTGGAGAAAAGCAGGAGCATTTGTGCATAAGAATCCAGTCTTTATAAAAATACTAGAGCCTAGCGAAAGTTACGATAAAGAAAGTGGAAAAACGAGAACTTTCTATAATCCAAAAAGAATGCTTGATATTTCACAAACTAACGCAAAGCCTAGAGAAAATACTAGAAACTATAATGACAGAGATTTATTAAAAGCATTTTTGTATGAATGTCCAGTTGATGTTTCTGGGAATAAAGAATTACCAGATGGAGTAGGAGCAGAGTGGAATAAGGAAGATAATGTACTATATATTCGCAAAGGACTTGAAGCACCTGCTATATTCAATGCTTTATCTGTGGAACTAGCAAAAGTTGGACTAGAAGAAAGTGGTAATCAAGAACTAGACAATTTTAAAAGTTATTGTGCTTCTTATTTAATATGTAAGAAACACGGTATTGATGTTTCATCATATAACTTTGATAATCTTCCAGAA
>CAMNSB010000090.1 GCA_946554325.1 uncultured Mycoplasmatota bacterium | reverse complement strand
AAATAAAGGATTAGGGAGATTTTATCTTTTAAAAAGTGTTTAAGTTGAGATAGTACCTATGAAAAGTCAAATATAGAAAGAGCGTTATTGGTAGTTTCTACCATAACTTCTTCTTGTGAAACACCCAAAGTATCAGCAATTCTAGAAGCAATAATCGGAATATATTTAGAACTGTTTTTCTCACCTCGATAAGGAGTAGGAGCAAGATAAGGACTATCTGTTTCTAAAACAAGATGATTAAGTCCAATTTCTAAAATAGCATTAGATAAATTACAGTTTTTAAAAGTAACAACACCACCAATACCGAGGTAAAATCCCATCTTAATATATTCTTTTGCTATCTCAACACTCCCAGAAAAACAATGAATAACACCATGAACATCGTATTGTCTTAATAACTCAATAGTATCTCTTGTCGCATCTCTAGAATGAATGATAACAGGTAACTTCAATTTCTCTGCAAGATGTAATTGATAAGCAAAAAGCTCCTTTTGTTCATGGATCAATTCCTTTCCATAATGATAGTCTAGTCCAATCTCACCAATAGCAACAACCCTATTTTTGTGTAATAATTCTTCTAAATAACCTAATTCATCTTGCCCTATCTTTCCCGCTTCAGACGGATGGAACCCCAAAGACAAATAAATATCATCATATGCTAAAGCAAGTGCCACAGACTCTTCCATATCTTCAAGCTCACACCCTGAAATAATAATTTTATCTATACCACTCTTTCTATTCTCCAAAATAACATTATCTATATCATCATAATACTTTCTTGACAAATGACAATGTGTATCAATAAACATAAAATCACTCCCACAAATAAATTAAAAAAATATCATCCTACAATGATATCAATCACTTCTTTAATTTCCACCTATGAATTTTAATTCTAATATAAGAATAAGTTACAACACCTAAATAAAGAATATCCAAAATGTTAAAACTCTGCGATATCAATAGAATTAAAAATCCAGCAATAACAATAAAGACAGTATCAATATTAGCAAGTTTCATCAAAAACTCTGGTATATAATACTGTTGTGGTGTATCGTCCATCATTCATTCAGTCCTTTCCTAAAGATTTACTACAACCACTACCCTCTCATCATAACAAGAAATAAATAAAAAAGGAATACTAAATGAATAATATTCCTGTAAAATTGACAAATTTATTAAAACTCTTTATTTATTATCAATTCTCTCAAAGATAGGAACTGGAATTCCTACTTGATAATGTAGACTCTCTTGATAACCAAAACTTTTATCATCAATTTGCAATTGTCTAAATATCTCCTGACTAGTATCAGGCATAAAGGCCTGAAGGAAAACGGCAGAAACTCGGATAGATTCTAACAAATTATAAAGTACTGACTCCAGCCTATCTTTCTTAGAATCATCTTTCGCCAAAACCCAAGGAGTTGTCTCATCAATATATTTATTAGCCTTTCGAAGAAGTTCAAATATAGAATCAATCGCATCGTTAATATGCAAAGAATCCATTTTTTCATTAATAGTAGAGGATAAATTACAAATCATAGAAATAAGAGAAACATCAACATCTTCTGATACATTCTTATTACAAACTTTTCCATCAAAATACTTATTTGTCATTGTTAAAGTACGATGAACTAAATTACCTAAATTATTTGCTAAATCAGCATTAGTTCGAGTAATTAAAGCATTCTCAGAAAAAGTACCATCATTGCCAAAGGAAACTTCCCTTAAAACATAGTAACGAATAGCATCCACACCATATTTTTTAATATATTCTCTTGGATCTTTATAATTTCCTAAAGATTTTGAAATTTTTTCTCCATCGATAACTAACCAACCATGACCAAAAACTTGTTTAGGAAGTTTCAAATCCAAAGCCATCAAAATAATAGGCCAAACAATAGTATGAAACCGAACAATTTCTTTACCAACTAGTTGAATATTAGCAGGCCAATACTTTTGAAATTCACTATCATTATCACTCATATAACCAAGTGATGTTATATAATTCGTTAAAGCATCTAACCAAACATATACAACATGATTCTCATCAAAAGGCACTGGAATTCCCCACTGGAAACTAGTTCTAGAAACACATAAGTCTTCAAGCCCTGGTTTAATAAAATTATTAATCATTTCATTCTTTCTAGATTCTGGTTGAATAAACTCAGGATGAGATTCAATATATTCTACTAATCTATCCTGATATTTAGAAAGTTTCAAAAAATAGGCTTCTTCACTAACCTCATGAACTTCTCGATTACAATCAGGACACTTACCATCAACTAATTGTGTAGATGTCCAAAAAGATTCACAAGGAGTACAATAAAGTCCTCTATATTCTCCTTTATAAATATCTCCTTGTTCATAAAGTCTCATAAATATTTTCTGAACTGCCTTCACATGAATTTCATCCGTTGTTCGCAAGAATTTATCATAACTAATATGAAGACTGTCCCATAAATGAATAGCATCAGAGACAATAGCATCAACATATTCCTTTGGTGTAACACCAGACTCTTTTGCCTTATTCTCTATCTTTTGACCATGTTCATCCGTTCCCGTTTGAAAACAAACATCATACCCTTTCAATCTCTTATACCTAGCAATCGCATCTGCAATAATAGTAGTATAACAATGTCCAATATGAAAATTACCACTTGGATAAAAAATTGGTGTTGTAATATAAAAACTTTTACTCATCTAAATTCCTCCTATCAAAATAAGAGCTACTATAATATAAGGACGATAATTATCGCGGTTCCACCTTATTTTATAATAACTCTATTATACACTCAAATAGTTAACGCCTATCACACGATTAAATCTACTTATCGACTCAATAGCTCCAAAGCCATATTTAGTATTCTACTAGATTCTATTTCCACCAACAAGAACTCTCTAAACTAATAATTCAAATACTAAACTCTTCTTCAACACAATCAATATGAGTAAGTGTATCACAAACTTTCCTATTCTTCAATATGTTTACTTAAAAAATCTGCCATAACAATTGCAATCTTTTCATCGATATCAGTCATTACCTCTTCTACTGAAACGGAACTTAAACACTTTTAAAATAGATAAATCTCTCCAACCATTATAAAATGGT
>CAMNSB010000089.1 GCA_946554325.1 uncultured Mycoplasmatota bacterium | reverse complement strand
TTGAGTCACTTTTCTTTATTTTTTTGTTTCACATCATTTACAAACGTACAATTTTTAATTTTTTCTATTATAATGGATTTGAGGTATCTCCTACTCTCTCAATTGGTGCTACAATATTTTGCACTTGTGATGAGGTACTCGTTTGATTTAAGGTCTGATGATACCAAATTTGATTTATATCAACATTATTACTTAGTGGAGTTGGATTTGGTTTATCCACATACATAAATACAGGTACTTTGAAAGCACTTCCGAAAGCTACGCAATTTCCTGGTTTTAAACTTTTTAGTTGGACAATCACTTCATGTGAGACATTTGGCACCATATTTTTTATGTAGTCTAAATCTTTGGGATGTAGAATTCTTAAAATCACGAAATTTGTGCATTGCGAAATTGCTGTATCAGAAAGTTCAGATGGTCTTTGTGTAACTAGACCTAAAATCACTCCATATTTACGTCCTTCTTTCGTAATACGATCAAAAATATTATAGCCTAAAATTTCTGTATCTGTATCTTTTTGAACATAGCGGTGTGCTTCCTCGATAATGATATGAAATGGCATACTTCCACGAGAAGGATTTTCTACTGCCATACTAAATAGCATTTTTGATAAAATTTTAGTAATTACTTTTGCTAGACGATCATCAATATAATTGATATTAAAATTTACAATTTGACACTTTGTATTGGTATATGGATCTGTAAGTAATTTTTGGATATATCCAGCACGTGTAATATACTCAGGATACTCAAAATAAGCTTTTGATTCGCTATTTGCTAAGGTATGAAGGCGTACACTTAAAACATTGGCATAGTCAAAGACTTTATCGCTTTTCAAAATCCCTTCTGAAATTAAAGCAAAGTCCATTGCTTGTTCTAAATCTGCGAGAGTATAATAGACCTGTTTTTCTTTTGATGTTTCCAGAGATAGATTATCATCAATAAATCCCTTTACAAATTCAACAATTAGTTCCATCTCTTGCATTTTTCCCATCTTATCAATTAACATACACTGTTTAAAGGTACGAACATAGCCAGGTTGTGCAATAGTGGACTCCAAATTTAGCTCTTCTGTATTGAATTTTGTAAGGACTGCTATCACCTGGTCGCGAATTTTCGTTGCTTCGTGTCCACTTAGTAAAATATCTTCTAATGCTCTTGCAATAATATCATTTTTATGTTTTACAACATCAGGAGAATTGCCTGCTAAAATTGGTACTAGCTTTAGAGTTTTTTCAATAATTGGTAATTGATTTGGTGTCGTAACATCCAAAAGTAATGCTAAATCATCTACATCTAAAAGCCAAGGGGGTATTTTGATTACTTCTGTGTCTGAAAATCTTGTATTGGTTGTATATGTCTTGTAATGAATATTGGGATTTGCTTTATTTAAATCTTTAAAGGCATTTGTATATTCTCCATAAGCATCAAATAGGAAAATATTAGCGCCTATTGGAGCATCTTTCCTTGATAAAAAAAGTTTTTGAATCAAACTAGATACAGTAAAACTTTTTCCTGCACCACTATTTCCTAGAATCGCAAAATGATTACTAAAAAAATCGTTTACGGAAACATTAATTTTATAGTTTTTATAAATATTGGAATAGCCAAAAAAAGTATATCCATCTGATGTTTCCTGTTTCCCCAAAAATAATTCTAACTCTTCCATTTTGATCATTCTAACTAAGGATTTAAAGGCTGGTTTAGAAGAGACGCCTGGAGTAAAAGAGTTCCCTTTTAGTTCTCCTACTATATTTACAAGCATTTTTGTTTGGTCCACATTTGCAATTTCACCAACAATTTTTTCATCTCCATTTTCAAAAACTACATGAAGATTTACAAGATTTGGTTGTTGATTGATATCAATAGCAAGTTGTACCATGACACTATTTTCTAATATTTCGATGATTTTCCCTAGCATAGCTACACCCTCTTATTCTGTTATTATTATAACGAAAAAAAAATGAAAAGTCTAGTCTGAAGTTTTTCAGATAGTGTAAAATTATTTGGGGAAGGACATAAAAAAGGAAAGACCTGATGTTATAATAAACTTGATAACCATAAAATAACGGAGGTCTTTCTATGAATATAATATCACATTTTAATCAAATTTTAGAAGAAACTTTTAATAAATTTCTTAAAAAGCCACTTTATTAACTCTAATTTTTGGAATAAATCGTCTGATTTTAATAATTATATTAACTTTATGAATGATTTAGATTCTTTTAATTATTCCTTTATTACTAATGTTATTAAAGATTATTTTGAGTATATTGATGAGTCTTTCTTCCATACTTCTTATCGAAAGCACTTTTGTGAATCTAATGGTTTCTATGAAAGAACGATTCTCACCTTATTTGGTGAAATTAGATTCAAACGAAGATATTATTATGATAAAAAGTATCATGATAGATTTTATTTCACTGATTTATTCCTTGGTCTTCCTAAAAGAAAATATTTTGACCCTTTTGTCTGTTCTGAAATTTGTAATGAATCTGCTTCTTTCTCTTACTCTAAAGCTGGTAAGATTGTTTCTGATAAAGTTGGTAAAAAAATTAATAATAACTTATTTATATCTCGTGCCTCTTCTAGAAATATAGTTTTAAAATTTGGTATTAAAGTGGATAATCCTAGTGAACTAAAAAGAGTGGGAAAATTATTTGTTATGCCTGATGAAAAATTTGTTGGTTCTCAATTTAATGAAGGACTAGATCATATGGTTAAGGCCTCTGTTATTTTTGAAGACATTGAACTTGTTTATAAGTATAAGAAGAAACCTCATTCTATAAATCGATATAAACTTATTAATTCTCATACATGTGCTTCTATTGATAATGAACTTTTAAATGATACTATCGACTATATTTTAAATAATTGGAATGAAAGACAAATATATCAAAATAATTCTTATATGAGATGTTCTATGAAATCTCATATACCTCATATATTTGCTGATTTATTTACCTCTCGCCCTAAAGCATATTCTAAAAAAGGGCTAAGACAACTACTAAAACTAAGACTTTTAAAAGCAAATAGAAAAGATATAAAACAACTATACCTTAACAATTTAAAATCTAAATATGAAAAAACTTCTTATACATCTAGATATATAAAAGATAGATATGATTATGAAGTATATGATTCTTCTCAAATATTTAACTTTTTATATCAAGATAATTTAATTCATTTCATATAAAAAAGAAAATCAAATTTATTATAAGGTTGTATAATTTTTAGTGTGTGTAATGTGTAAAGCATTATATGCACTTTTTTCA
>CAMNSB010000088.1 GCA_946554325.1 uncultured Mycoplasmatota bacterium | reverse complement strand
AGGCAATTGTTGGAATCGGTGAGTGTCGTAATCGAGTACTTGAGTATGGTGTTTCTGTTGATAAGCCTACTTATATTTTTGAGACATTAAAAGATGCTTTTCCTAAGTGTGTGAGCCTTGCTAGTCATGGGGATGTTGTTCTACTTTCTCCTGCTTCTGCTTCTTGGGATCAGTACAAAGAGTGTGAGGAGAGAGGTAGTGAGTTTAAACAGTATGTCTCTATGTTGACTAAATAAATTAGAAGGATAAATAATAATATATCAATAAAAAAATTAAAATAAGTAATAGTAAAGGAGATAGATGATTATGAAGATTAAAAATGTAGTTGGAAGAGAAATTTTAGACTCTCGTGGTAATCCAACGGTTGAAGTAGATGTTATTTTAGAAAATGGGATTATGGGTCGTGCTATTGTTCCTAGTGGTGCTTCTACTGGAGAACGTGAAGCATTAGAAATGCGTGATGGTGGAAGTCGTTATAATGGAAAAGGTGTTTTAAAAGCAGTAGAGAATGTAAATACTTCTCTTCGGGATTTGGTAGTTGGAATGGATGCAGAAGATCAAAAAGGGCTTGATTATGCGATGATTGCCTTAGATGGTACTGAGACAAAATCTAAGTTAGGGGCTAATGCTATTTTGGGTGTTAGTATGGCTGCTTTAAAAGCAAGTGCTAAAAATGCAGGGATGCCACTTTATCAATATGTGGGAGAGGGAAGAAGTTTGCCAGTTCCTATGATGAATATTTTAAATGGTGGAGCGCATGCGGATAATAAACTTGATTTTCAAGAGTTTATGATTATTCCTCAGAGGGATACGATTCGTGAGCGAGTTCGTGTTGGTGCAGAAGTGTTTCATAGCTTGAAGAAAGTACTTAATGAGAAAGGGTATTCTACAGGTGTAGGCGATGAGGGTGGTTTTGCGCCTGATTTAGAGTCTAATACTGAAGGATTTGAACTTATCATGGAGGCAATTAAAAAAGCAGGATATGAACCTGGGGTAGATGTGTGTTTAGGAATTGATGTTGCTGCTAGTGAGTTTTACGATAAAGAATTAGGTAAATATAAATTTAAGTGGTCAACAGGAGAAGAATTTACTACGGATGAGTTAATTGAATATTATAAAGACTTAGTTTCTACTTATCCTATTATTTCAATTGAAGATCCAGTTGATGAGAATGATTGGCATGGATTTTCTAAAATTACAGAAAAACTTGGAAGTAAAGTGCAATTAGTTGGAGATGATTTATTTGTCACTAATAAAAAATGTCTTCAAATGGGAATTGATAAGAAAGCCGGGAATGCAATTTTATTAAAAGTAAATCAAATTGGGACAATTACTGAGACACTTGAGACGATTGAACTTGCTAAAAGTCATGGCTATAAAACGGTTCTTTCTCATCGAAGTGGTGAGACTGAAGATACAACAATTGCGGATTTAGCAGTTGGGCTTGATTTAGGTCAGATAAAAACAGGATCTATGTCTAGAACAGATAGAATTTGTAAATATAATCAATTAATGAGAATTGAAGATGAAATTTATAATTAGTAAAAAATAGAACCTTTTGAGTACTGATATCTATAAAATGATACCAGTTCTTTTTGTTGCTTTTTTATGTTATTTGTGATATTATATGCAATATTTGGAGGGGGTCTTTAAATGAAAGAAAGATTAAGACATCGTTTACGTGCTTTTTTGATAGGAATATCATTTCCGATTGTTTTTTCTTCTGGTTGTGCAAAGGATACAAAAGGGGAAAGTGCACCAGATTCTATTTATCGTACTATTGTTAATGAAGAAAATTTAGAATCGGATTTGCTTCATATTTTTAAAAAATACTTTGATTCTGAAATTTTGGAATATAATTCTCTTGAGTCTTTATTAACAGATGAGGAGATTGCAGAAGTTATTCAGCGTTCCAAAACTACAAAAGAATGCGATTATCAGTTTGATGGTGATATTGAAACTTTAGAGAATACTATTAAAGCTAATTCTATTCAATATCTTAAAAAACATTCTGAATATGAAAGTGCTTTTTTGGATTTTGAAAATGATTATGATCTTGTGAAAATTGAAAATGATTTTGAAACGGCTTTTTATGAGGTTTTTCGAGATTTTCTTTCTGAATCATCTAATAATATTAATGAGGATCTTTGTAGAATTCAGACTCTAAAGATTGTTTTTAGTGGAGCGGATTCTTCTTCAATACTTGGAAAATATATGATTAATGATAACGTAATTGTTTTAAATTATCAGTCTATTTTAGAAATGGTTGATTTTAATCATAGTAAATTTTTAGATGAAATTACTCTTGTTTTAGATCATGAACTTAATCATGTTAGGCAAAGTGCATGTGAAGACCGGATAGAAAAAGGGCAAAAGTATGAGAGTTTTGATTATATAGATAATGTTTGCAGTTTTCTTTTAGAGTCGTCTGCGGAGTCTTCCTTATATAACATACAAGATAAAGATTATGATAGCGAAGATTATACTTATTATCTTGAAAGAAAATTAGAATCTTTATTTTTTCTTTTTGCTATTTGTAATGAAAATGCTGATATTGAAGATTATTATAATGCTATTTATGATACAGATTTGGAAAAATTTTATGAGTTTTTTGGATGTGAGACAGAAGAAGATATTTATGAGTTGTATAAAATTTGGGGTTCTATTGATGCTGCATTTGGTAGAAATCCAAGTTTAGTTAATGTTGGTAGAATTGAAACTATTGGTGATGCAGAGAAGTTTGTAGGTTATCATTATAAAATTAATCTTTTGCATCATGTTCTTGCTAATATGGTTGATTACACATGTCGTCATTCAGATTTTTCACTGAAAGACAATTTAACTTTATTTAAAATAGTTAAAACGATTTTAATTGATGGAAGTTATACAGTTGAAGAAAATGAAACAGGTGATTTAGAACAAATTTATGATCCTGAGTTTGTCTCTTCCTTTAAAGAGAAAGAAGATTTCTACTACGGATTTTTAGGTTATTATTATGATGCCGATTTATTAGAAATGAAGCAAATAGAAGAGGATTATGTTAATGATGTAATGGATTCTATTGTTAGCGTATGTGATATTAATGATGATTTTTATTATTGTAATTGTAATTATTATACAGAGGCGAAGTTATTACTTCAAAAATTTCCATTATTAGAACCAATATGTAAAGCTAATTATTTAATTTTTCATAATTATGATTCTTTTGTAGAAGATAATGCTTTTATTTATCAGAAGAAAAAATAGCAGGATAAAAACATGAAAAAGAAATAGAACAGTTACCATTTCTTTGCACAGTAAA
>CAMNSB010000087.1 GCA_946554325.1 uncultured Mycoplasmatota bacterium | reverse complement strand
CTACCTCCTAAATTTTCACTTCTTTGTGTCTACACACACTATTTGACAATTATCCCTATTCCGCCTAGTTCGAGAATTAAAATACAAAACAAATTATAAGTTTTTAGATGAAACAACTTTTATTATTTAAACTTCTCTTAATACTTCTAAAATTTGTTCCATTGAAATAGGTCCTTGTCTTTGAATAATAACATCACGAGATGTACAATCAATAATTGTACTAGCCTTAGAAAATGAAACATCTCCTTCTAATATTCCATCTAAATCTGGAAAAGCTTTCTCTATATCTTCTAAAGTTTGACAAACCGGCTCTCCACTTTGATTAGCACTTGTCATAAAAAGTGGACTTCCAACCATGTTTATTAATTGTTTTAACACTTCAGTAGGTGCTACTCTAACTGCCAACTCATGAAACTCTTCACTTCCAAGATTATTAATATAAGAAAGTGCCTCTCTTTTTTTATTTAAAACCAAAGTAACAGGTCCTGGCATAAAGGCACACATTAATTTTTCTATTCTTTCATCTACCTGAGCAATACTTTTTATCTGTTCAGAAGAAGCACACATCACAGGAAAAATTTTATTAGAAGATCGATTTTTAATATGAAATAATTTATCATAAGCTTTTTGTGAAGAAACACGTGCACAAATGCCATAAACAGTATCCGTTGGAACACTGATCACTCCATCATTTTTTAGTATCTCCACTAATTCTTCTATTTGAGACTCAACATATCTTTTCAACCTTACTACCACCTTTATTTTAATACTTTACTTTTTCAGAACTTTCAAAAAATGCTTTATATCCTAAATAAGCGGAATAAATATCATATTTACTAGTTACCTCATATGGTGAATGCATAGATATAACAGGAACTCCACAATCAATCACATCTACTCCTTTATTAGCTAAAATGTAAGCGATAGTCCCACCTCCACCGATATCTACTTTTCCAAGTTCTGATACTTGATACTGAATATCATTTTTTTCAAATACCCCTCTAACATAAGCAACAAACTCCGCATTAGCATCACTGGCTCCACTCTTTCCACGAGAACCTGTATATTTATTAAGTTCCACACCATAACCTATGAAGGAAGCATTATTTTTCTCTGATACATCTTGATAATTAGGATCCACCCCCGCTCCAACATCTGCAGATAACATCTTAGAATGGCAATAAACTTCGTTTAAAGCCCCAGCATAATTAATATTTTTAAGATTTAAAATTTTATTCATAAAGTAATCGAAACTCTCTGAACACATTCCTGTGTTTCCTACACTACCAATCTCTTCCTTATCAGCAAAGATAGCAACCTTAGTTACACTAGATTCTTCTGACTCTAACAAGGACTCTAATAATGCATAAGCACAAACTCTATCATCTTGTCCATATGACGCTACCATACTTCTATCAAAGCCTAGACTTCTAGCTTTAAACGCTGGTACAATTTCAAGTTCTGAACTATAAAAATCAATTTCCAAAATCCCATACTTTTCATATAAAATATTTAAAATATTCTCTTTTATAGAATCATTTTTCTCATCTGGAATGCTACCGATTAATAAATTTAAACTCTCCCCATCAATAGCCTCAGATAATTTTTTAGTATTTTGATTTTGAGATAAATGCGGAAGTAAATCAGTAATAGTAAAAATAGGATCTTGAGAATCCTCTCCAATACAAATCTCTTGTCGCTCTCCATTAGACTTTACAACTACACCATGAATAGCAAGTGGAATCGCTGTCCACTGATATTTTTTAATACCACCATAATAATGTGTTTTAAAAAGAGCAAGTCTCCCATCTTCATACATTGGATTAGGTTTTAAATCAAGACGAGGTGAATCAATATGTGCCCCAATAATATTAACTCCACAAGTTGGTTCATCTTTTCCAATAATAGAGGCAAAAACAGACTTATCACGATTATTGTAATAAACTTTATCTCCCTCTACTAAAGTATCTTTTTCTAAAATAGAGACGAAACCCTCATTTTTTAATTTACCAATAATAAGTTTAACTGCTTCTCTTTCTGTTTTAGCTTCATCTAAAAAATCCATATATTTATCACAAAAGGAAAATATCCCATCTTTTTTCTCCCTTTCTAAATTCTTCCAACCACATACTTTCTTATTTACAATGTTTTCCATACAATTCCTCCTACCTATATCTTACCATATTTTTATCAATTTATGAAAATTTTACTTTTCTTCTTTATAATAAATCATAATATCAGCTAAATTTTTTCTAGGTCTAGGAGAAGGAAATTCATTTGCATAACCTAAAGCTAAAACTGAACTTAGTTCCATATCAGAAAAACCCACATATTTGGAAATTTCTTCTTTCATGGAATCAGTATCACGAATCCATAAGGAACCAAGATCAAGTGAAGTTGCTCTTAAAATCATATTTTGAATAGCAGCACCAATCGACAAATTATCTCCCTCTATCCAAACCTCTTCTTTTTTATAAAATATTAAAATAATAACAGGAGCCTCTCTTATAACTCTACTAGTTCCAAAAACACTACTTTTATGTCCAATATACTTTTCATACTTTTTAATATCAGCATTTCTTAGCCATTCTTCCATAATGTTGACAATAGCATCTTTTTCTTTATTTCGAATAACAACAAAGTACCAAGGTTGTCTGTTTTTAGCAAAAGGAGCAAGTCTCCCACAATCTATAATATCTTCAATAATTTCATTTGAAATATCATCTTTCTGAAAAGAACGAATACTTCTTCTTTTTTCTACTACTTCTCTAAAATCCATATTTTAGACTCCTTTTCTTCTAAAAATTTATGATTATAATAATTCACTGCAGAATCTACTAAATGAGTACTAAAAGTATCTAATGCTTGTTGGTTTCCTATCATCCTTAAAAACTCTTTTTTTCCTAATATCTCAATTAAATAACAAACCATAATATAAGCATAATCATAACTATCATAATCATGCCTTCCAAACTCTTCTTCTAATTCTATCATAGCAGGAACTTCTCTTTGATTAATATAATTTTCTAATAAATAACAAATTCCTTTTTGATAAGTTCCATCTAAATATTTAGCAATACCTTCTGTTAACCACTCTGGTTGTACTCCATAAATTGCATATTGAATCGCATGAATTTGCTCATGAAAAATTACATTGTCATACTCTTTCTTTGACCATTCACAAGATGAAGGATTATCTTTTGGTTCAAATAAATTAATAGATTGATCGCTATCTTTAAAACAAGCACACATGTAATCAGGATCTTTTAAAAATCCTCTTTGTCGTAATCCCTCTACTAACTCCTCTTGTGTATCATAAATATAAATAGAAAAGGAAAATCTTGAGCTATCTTCCATCTCAAAGAAATCAAGAATTTCATTCTTTCTAGAAATTAAAACTTTTTCTACATGCATTTGATAATCTTTATTTCTATTGGTACTATATGGTTCTATAATAAATAGTGTTGGTGAGTAAAAATCACTAACACTATTTTAGTT
>CAMNSB010000086.1 GCA_946554325.1 uncultured Mycoplasmatota bacterium | reverse complement strand
AAGAGATTAATTATTTGATAATTTATTTGTTATTCATAGTCAAATATTTGTCAGAGTAGAAAAGTAATATAAACTAGTAACTAAAATTCGACAGGTAATTAAAAATAGTCAAGTATTTAGTCAATCAATATGAAAAGTATAAGCATACTAGTAAATATTCCTAAAATTCATAAAGTAACTACCTTTATGAGTCACATTTTAGAAAACAAAATAAAAAAAGAATGTAGTAATCTACACTCCATTAAATCCTTATTATTAAGCACGAGAAGAATATTTGCCATCAGAAGTAGTAACAAGTATTTTTTCCCCTTGTTCAATAAATAGTGGTACTTTTACAATCATACCAGTATCTACCTTAGCATCCTTCATAGCATTATTTGTTGTATTTCCACGAACAGCAGGCTCTGTCTCAACCACAGTAAACTCTACTTTATCAGGAAGATCAATTCCAAGAAGTTCTCCTTCATAAAGGATAATATAAACATTCATATTCTCAATCAAATAATTAGCACTATCACCAATTTGATCTTTTGAAAGTTCTAATTGTTCATACGTTTCCATATTCATAAAATAATAAACGTCTCCCATACTATATAAATATTGAGAATTCATCTTATTAATATTCGCTTTTTCAAACTTTACATTCGTATTAAAAGTTTTCTCTACAATACCACCTGTTCTAAGATTACGAAGTTTTGTCTTCATAAATGCAGAACCTTTTCCAGGTTTTACATGTAAAAACTCAATAACTTGATAGATATTCCCTTCAATAATAAGAGTCATTCCATTTTTAATATCATTTACACCAATCATTGTAAATCCTCCCTTTAAAAGGAAATAAGAGAACTTTTCTCTTACTTCTTCCCTATTTTTAAAGCCTTAAATCCTTGCGATTGATATGGCTTATTTTTTACTTTTATCTTTGTCCCTTCCGGTTGTTTAGAAAAGGGTACCATACTTACCTCAGAAGCTTGTCTTTCAATTAGTTTTGCATAATTGATATTAGTAAGTAAGTTTTTATCTTCAAACATTTTTCTCTCCTATCTTACTTCTTTTCTTTATGTGTTGTATGCTTCTTACATCTAGGACAATATTTACTAATTTCTAGACGATCCGTTGTATTTTTTACATTTTTAGAAACACGGTAATTTTCTTCACCACATTCTGTACAAACAAGAGTTTTCTTTTGTCTATTTCCAAGTTTAGCCATTCTAATCCCTCCTTACGTCTATAGGTATTATAACAGAAAAGTAATCATTTGCAAAACATTTTTATCATTTTTCAATGTTTTCTTCTATATTTTAAGAAATTGGATACATTTCAAAGAATTTACTACTAATTGCTTTAGTAATTTTCATAGTAACAAGACTAGCATAATTGCTTCCTGTATTAGGGTTAGAAGAGTTCGGAGAAGTAACTGCAATTGTCATTTTAGGATTCACACTAGGAGCATAACCAATAAAAGCTGTAGAAATGGTTTCTGTATCAATTACATCATCTCCATCTGTATCAATAAAACTTTGGGAAGTTCCTGTTTTTCCAGCCCCATCAAACTGATCTTCTATATACCCTCGTCCATAACCAGAAGGACTATGAATAACAGCATGAAAACCTTCTTTGACACGATTCAAATAATCTTCTTTCGTACTAATTGTATTCAAAACCTTCGGTTCAAATGTCTTAATAATATCTCCCCATCCTGTCTCACTAGTAGAACTTCTTACTTCTTTTAAAAGATGAGGTTGAAGTCTCTTACCCCCATTAGCAATGGTTGTAATATATTGAGAAAGCTGAATCGGAGTATAAGTTTCATACTGTCCCATCACAAAATCAAGTAAATTTCCAGCTTGTGTATCTTTACTGGTATACCCAAGACTTTCAATAGGAAGATCAATTTCCGTTTTCACTCCTAAACCAAACGAATGGTACATTGTCCGATACTTATCAAATGCTTCTTGATTAAATGGCATCTTCATCCCATAAGAATATTCCCGTCCTGCAATACGCATTGCAATTTTAAACTGATACACATTACTAGACTTAGCAAGAGCAGTAATATCATTAATTCTACCTAGAGTCTGCGAAGAACATTTTTGAGGTGCCCCAGCAATTTTTACACACTCATCTAACATATATTCCCCTATTTTTACAGCCCCTTCATTATATCCAACTAACATAGAAGCCCCTTTCACAACAGATCCAGGAGTCATAGGAGAAGTTAATAACTGAGGAGAATAATCTTTAATCTCATAACCATCTCCATTTTTTACTGCTTGCTTCCCAGCCATCGCTAAAATCTCCCCTGTATTAGGTTCCTGAATCACCACAAAACTATGATCATAATAATTAGTATTTGGCTCACTCTTTGCTTTAATAATTTCTTCTCCTAAAATTCTCTCTACTTCCTGTTGTAATTTAATATCAATAGAAAGCACAATATCATTACCACGTGTACCTTCTTTTAAAAGTTTTAATTCATGTCGATTAACAACTTGATAAATATCTTTACTTCCATGTAAATCTTCTTCATACTGTTTTTCTAAATAAGAAAGCCCTACTCGATCATTCAGTGAATATCCCAAAGCAAGATAATGTTCTTTTTCATCTAACGGAATACCAGAACTAGCACTAGAAACTGTTCCTAAAAACGTCCGAAAAGTATCCCCGTAAGGATAAACTCTTTCCCAATCTAGTTTTACATTAAATCCACCTAATGTTTGATTATTCTCAGCAATATAGGCATACTCTTCTTCACTAACATCCCCCGTTCTAATCACTTTCTCATCATAAGTATACCCTTTATTCATTAAATAATATAAGTATGCTGCCTTATTATCTTCTTCACTAAACTTTAAAAGATCTTCTGAAGAAATCCTACTAAGTTCCATCTCTTCTATTTCACGATTAGAAATTTCTCTTGCTTGATTCTTCTTCCACTCTTCTTTCGTAATTAATTTTTTCACTTCATCTGGATATTTCACTAAATAAAACTCTCTTTTATTCCTATCCTGTAATTTAGAAACATCTAATTTTAAATAAGGAGAAACTAAGTAAGCAAGTTCTATTTCTTCTTTTGTAGTCGTTTTCTTATCTTTTTTATAATAAATAGTTTTAATTGCTTTATTATCTACAATAATATTCCCGTTTCTATCATAAATTCTCCCTCTTGGAGAAGAAGGTCCCTCTACTTTTGTATAGGTTAATTCTTTTAAATTTTTTTGATATGTTTTTTGATGAATCAACATAATATTACAAAGTTTTAGAAAAACAAAAGAAAATAGAAAAATAGTAACTATCATAAATAGATAAAATCTTCGTTTTAATACTTTTTCTTGTATAGGTCTTTTTTTTATTCTTTTATGTATTCTCATTTTCATATTGTCATCTCGCTTTCTAAATGTCATATATTATAAAGAGGAGTATATTATGTATGATAAATTAATTGAAAACTACGTTCATAGGTTAACAGAAAGTGATATTAAGGATTATATTAGAAAGGAAGGTTTTCCTGTAACAGATGAAGAGGTAAAGGTAATTTATAATTTTATAAAGAAAAATTATAAAGATTTATTAAAACCAAATGGTATAGATACATTAAAAACCATTAAACCTTATCTTAGTATAACTCTTTATGAGGAAATAGCCAAGAGATATCTTACGACAAAAAACAAGTCTTCCATTCTAAAATGAAAGTGGAATAAAAAAGAAAGGAGTTTACAGTATATGT
>CAMNSB010000085.1 GCA_946554325.1 uncultured Mycoplasmatota bacterium | reverse complement strand
ACTTCATTTTCATAGTATCTTCCAAAAGTTTTACATTTCTACTAAGTGATGGTTGAGATACATTATAATTTTCTGCTGCCCTTGAAAAACTTTTACTCTTAGCAACAAGATAAAAATCATATAACAATGAAAGATTATTTCTTAAATCATACATAATAACACCCCTTTTGAAATTGACATTATATTATCACAAATATAAATAGTTGTCAACATTCGATATTTATATTTGAATAGTAGTTTGTAAAAAAAATAGATATTTTACCTCAAATTATCTATTTTTAATTATTTTCAATTTTGCAGTTTTATTTTGTTAATTTTTTAACTGATGAATTTAGCTCATTTAATTTATCTTCAGCCTCTGAAATAAGAGATAAGACATCATCTTCTGTTTTTGGAACAATTGTTGCTGACAAACTAGAATCTTCAATATTTGATAAATCAAATGACAAATTGCCAGGTATATCAAGAATTGATTGATTTACTATATTTTTATGAGTTAAATGTGATTGTGCCTTAATTAATATATCGAAACACTCTTGTTGCTCATGTCTTTTAGCACTCATAAGTGCATTATCTCCATCAAAACATTCAGCATTAACATTCGCACCAAGTATTATTAATAGTTGTAAAAGATCTTTATGACCATGCCTTGCAGCTGCCATTGTAGCAGTTGTTAAATAGTTATTTACTTGATTAACATTAGCTCCTGCTCTTAATAATATATAGGCAATATTAGTGTACCCTTTTCTTGCACATACAAGCAATGGGAAATCGCCTTTTTTCTCATCCTTATATTCAATATTCGCACCATTCTGTATTAATTCTATAACTTTATCTGCTAATTCATCTTGCGAACTAGAAGATGTTTTTTTCTTTGAAACTTCTTCAAACAATTCCTGACCAAGCTTATTACTTTCTTCCACATTTACTTTTTTTATTTTTGACTTGAATTCAGCAACACTTTGCCCATCTAATTTATATTCTTCTAATTTTTTTAATCTGCTATTTTCCAATTCTATTAAGCTTGAATTATTCATTTTTTCAACACCTTACTTTGACTAGACATTATTTTTTTAGAAGCCTCTAATGCTTTATTTATATCAGCACAAGCAAGAAAAGAATTAAGACTACGTAATTTATTTATACCAATAATATCACTATCATCAAGTGTCATGTGATAAACATGTTCATCTACTAAAGGATAAGAAAGGTTCATATCATCATATATAAGAGTATCAATAGTATAACTTCCTTTTATCCCTGTTACTCGATCTGTAAGTGCTTTTGCAGTTTTAGGTTGTGAATCAAAACATTCATTCATAAATTTAATAAAATTCTCTATATCAGACATAAATGTAGAAGGAATAACAGGATAACTTGATAAAACGCTAAATTGAGGTTGGCCATTATCATCTATATCACTAATAATAATTAGTTTTTGTTCTCCAGTTTCTTTCAATAAAATCCCATTTTCATAAATTTTAATATCTAAATCACCAACATGTTCAATTAACTTAGAAATAAAATAATTATAAGATAAATGTGGTCTAAATATTTTAGCTACATTAGTCCAGTCTCCATTTGACAATTCAAAAATATTATGTCCCCTTTTTATATGACTACTTTCATCTTCAAAAATATCGATTGCATTTGGCACATTAGTTGTAGAAACTAATTTACCATTTTCTAATTTAATTTTTTCTATTTCATCACTTATTGATCTTTTTCTTTCCTGTTCCATTGTTGCAAATTTAGTTTTATATTCTTCAATTAACTTTTGCATTTCTTGTGTCTTTTGAACTAACTTTTTACTTTCATCTACAAATACCTTTTCAGCAATTAATGAATTTAGATTTATCTCTTCTTCACTTTCTTCAGTATTTATTTTCATTGCTTTTACTAATGCAGCTAATTTTGATTCATCTTGACTTTTCATTCTATCTAATGATGATTCAAATGTTGTAATATCATCTGGAGATTTAAACATATTTCTTATAATAATATTGTAAATAACACTTTGAGGTGCATTTGCTAATTTTATAACTCTATCTGCATCTTCTATTGCAATTAACATTTCAGAACATGATGGCAATCTATTATACATTTCCTTGTTTGCGTAAGCTTTCTCATACATTAAAGAAACAAGATTTAACAATCCATCATTTACAGGATTTTCTTTTTCATCTATTAATAATCTATGTGCTACTTTATAGAATAAAACTGGTTTCATATAATCTAATCTAATAATCCTTATACGTCGTGATAGGGGTCCTGATAATTCTTCTCTCATATCATTTTTACATAATATAACTTGTAAATTACTTTTATATTCATCTTTTATCTCTAAATCACCATGTTGTGTTGAATTAATTTTACCTGATTGTAAAAATTGAAGTAAGAAAGCATCAGTTTCTTCTCTTGCCTTATCATATTCATCAATAAATAATACTACCCTTTTCCCATCATTAACTTTTTTTATTGCTTCAATTAATTTACCTGGAATATTAACATTATCTGCATCACCACGAATTGCTGCACTAATATTAATGTCTTCAAAAAGCTCTGTTTTTCCTGTTGTTGCATCACATTGATAATCAACTAATTCAACATTTTGAAAAAGTTCATTAGATAATTTTGTATATGTTTTTGCAAATTCAGTTTTACCTGCACCTGGAGGGCCTTCTAAACAAATTGCAAATATATCTTGCCCTGGATTAATACTTAAATTATTAAATAATGCTAACGCATTGTAAGTATCATACAACAATTCATTTGTTGCATAATATCCCATTATTTCAATTTTACTTTTTAACTCATTAAATGAAATCATCTTTTCACTCTCACTTTCTTTTGTAAACTTTTTGGATTATCTGTGTAACATAATGTTTCAAATCTTTTTTCGTTTACTTTTAACATTCCTTGTTCTAAATCTCTTATATTTTGAACTTTATATATAAATCCATTAAAGTCATCTATATCATAAGAATCGTATCTTGATTCAAAGCAAAACCAATATACATCAGCTGCTTGTGATAAATTAATAACTTCACTTCGTGGATCAAAATCAGAAAATACAACGCATTTTTCTGCTTTCTTTTCTATTAAATAATTATCTATATTTCTTTCAATGTACTTAAATTTTACTCTAGGATCTTTTATATAGCCATCTCTACCAAAACTTCCCCAACCATTCCAATATCCTGCACTCTCCAATATATCAGCAAGCTCTGATACTGTTATATTCTTTTCAATACTTTCAATCTGAACATTTACTCTTTCATTAAAACCAATTAAAACTTTAACCCCTTTTTTCAATAGTTCTATTGCAATAACTGCCAACATATTAGTATATGAACTCATACTACCTGACATATCAAAGTAAAAAGATAATGGAACATTTTCATTTTTACCATTTGCATATTCATAACCATATTTATCTGTTAGAACTTTAGTTACTTGATGTGTTTGTAGATGTGTAATTACATCCTTGACTTCCCATTTATAAAATCCATTTGTTTTTTCTAATGAATTAGATCTAATATTTAAATCTGTATTATGTTTACAAAATCTCTGATTTAAGAACTTTGTAATTAATGTTCTAATGATACTTTCAGGAACTTCTGTATAAGATTCAGTATCAATTGAATATCCAGCACCTCTATCTCTATCTTCAAAAGATGGAAGTTCACCTAATTGATTTAAAAAGTTATTGGTTTGTTGTGATAATTCATATTTTTCTTCTTTTGATTCTTCTATTTTTTTCCTTTCGTGATTTATATGTTCTCTTTGTAATTTTTCTGCTTTTCTTTTTCTAATTTCTTCAATACTTTTCTTTAATTTTTCTAATAATTCTTTTTTTTGTTCATTTGTTAATTTAGGATTATTTGCTATTTCATCACTTGTTTGTTCAATTTCTTCTTCACTAGGAACTTCAATTTCCTCTTGAATATCTTCTATCTCATCTGGAGAAAGCGAAGTGTCATTTTTACCTACATCTTGTTCTTGAGAACTATTATTTAATTGTTTTTCTTCATCTTTTTGTGAAGAAACTTGTTCAGAACTACTACTTTGCGATTGATTTTGTTGTTTTTGATTATCTCCTTGTTGAGATTGGCTATCACTCATTTCTTGTCCTTCACTTTGTTGTGAATCACTTGCTTGTTGAGATGATTCTTGACCTTGTTCAGAACTACTACTTTGTGATTGATTTTGT
>CAMNSB010000084.1 GCA_946554325.1 uncultured Mycoplasmatota bacterium | reverse complement strand
AACAGAGGATAATTTATAGTTATCCACCAGTGGATCTTTTAATTATGAAAGGCAAAGATATGAAACAAGAGGATTTACTTACATTTCTATTAGGAAGATTGCATTTTGATAAACTTACGAAAGTGCGTATATATCATCTTATTAAAAATGATATTGATTGGTATGAATTTTTGAATATCTGTGTAAGAAGAAAACTCATATGTCTAGCCTATAAAAACCTATTAAATCTAAATTTAATTCAATTATTACCTACAATTATTGTAAATAATATGCAATATCATTATAAAAATAATCTTGAACAGAATATAGCTTTTATCCAAGCAGTTGACCCTGTTAATTTTTATTTTAAACAAAATGATATCTTAGCAGTACCAGTAAAAGGTTTGCAGTTCCTACATACAATTTATAAGGAGGATCCTGGTATTCGGATTTTAAGTGATATTGATTTTCTTGCATCGCACACAAAAAAGAATGATATACATTCATTTATGCAAGAATCTGGATATCAGTTATATCTCATAAATGACAGTGATGCTTTCTATTCTGTAGAAGATTCAAATATTCAAAGTTGTTTTTATATAAAATTTGAAAACAATAATTGCTATAGCAGATTAAGAATTGATTTTGATTTTAATTACCCTGATTTCTGGATAGAAAAAATCAGATCCTTTGATAATCCAATATATACTTTTATGTATCTTTGTAAAACTTATTATATAAACACATATGGAAAAACGGAACCATATACTCTTCCACAGTATAATTATGAAAAATTAATTGATATTCATGAATACTATATAAAATTTCTTTCACTTATGGGCATAGATACAATATTGGATGTCGCTAATAATTTACATATTAGAGAAGAAGTCTTACATACGATGAGCGGTTTAAAAGACCTATATACAGATATATCCACTTAACATTTCTAAAAGGAGGAGGATTATTATGCATTCACAAGTGAAAGTAATTACTACATCAGTAAAATTACCAGGCTATCTCTTTGTTTTAACTGGAATAACTAGCATTGGTGATGCTGTATATCTATATTGCCCGCAAAATTCCTATGAATTCCTAAGCTCTATGTTAAATATGATTGGTCTACAAACTCGATTGATGACAGACACAAATGTAAAATATAATTCCCTTATTATTATTGACACTTATCAGGAAATTAAAAATATTAATTTCTTAATTGAAAATAATAATTATCCTATAATAATTTATGTAATGGATAATACCTTTTTGAAAATGTCACCTGCATTTACAGAAAAATTTATTTTACGCTATCCACAGTGTATTTTAGTAATAAACAGTAAGATAGCAGTAGGCAAAAAAGAATTCTCTGTTTTAATAAATCAACAAAATCCTTATTATAAAAAAATAAAAGAGCATGTTGAATTATTTGGCAACTGTTAGAGACTTCAAAAAACGACAGTATTCTACTACTGTTTTATTATAATCAATCCATTCATATTGATGTTCAATGTTTTTTAAACTACTATGATCATCTGACATGAGTATAAGAGGAAGACAAAAATAATTATACACTTGGATTTTATCTTGTATATTTCTAATTATACGCAATGTCTTACTAGATACAGAATGAGTTAATGCATACTCATAGTAAGCTTGTGCCATATATGCATAAAGCTTTCCGGCCAAATAACCATCTTCTTGATTAAATATCAGGCTTTTCCGGATAAATTTTCGGGAACGTTTATATTTTTTCTTGGTCATCCATACGATTGCCAACGAATAACAGATTTTACCTTTACTTTTCAAATCATGAAATTTTTGGGCCAATTTCATGGCCTCCTGACAAATGTCCAATACTTTTTCGGCCTTGAAATAACAATTTGTCTCACATAGATTTGTAAGTATATAAAGTTTTTGAAGCGGTGTGGGAAAGATTCCCTCTCCATATATTATACTACCATACTTCTTTTCAGCAGCTTCAAGCATCATATTAAAGCGGTATCCATGTGCGATATGCCGGATTATTTGGAAGAGATCGTTCTCTTTTCCAACCAATTGTGGAAGTATTTTTGCGTATGTTTCTAATTCATTAATACCTGTTTTAAATTTTCCATATGAGATGTAACAGTCACCAAGAAAAATTTTTGTCTGCCCATAATACCATTCCCGCATTTCTGATGTGGTAAGGGTTGCATTGATGAACTCTACCGTCTCTTTTAAATATCGTGTGCTTTTACATAAAGCCTGAAGGTAGCCTTTCATGAGTTTATAAGATTTTATGTGTTTACCAAAATTACAGGAATTTTCATTAATGTGTTCTAGCCATTTTAAACGCAAATTACTGTTTTGACGTTCTTCGCTTAATGTTTTTAAAAAATAATAAATGTTTTTCAGGGAGTCACAATCCTTAAAGTTGGTAATTTCATCACACTCAAATGGAATTAATGATTCTTTGATTATAAAAAATATATCAAGAATCTTTTCGGTCGTTTCCGTTGTTAAAAATATGCTATTTCTAATACATAAAGTCAAAATATGTTTAAAAAGCATACTCATCTGAATACTGCTATAAAGTTGATATCCACGATTATGCATAAAAGTTAGATAGCTTTCAAAAATGCGTCCTTTTTTATATTGATTTTCTGCAAAGGAAACATTGTTACTGATGACATCATGTGTTTTATAAAAATAACGGTCATGTTCTACATTTCGTATTAGTGAGCGGTTACAAATATTGTCAAATTCATAAACAGCTATTGCTAAATTAAGATCCCTTACTAAGTGCTCAAAAATAGCTTTATCAAAAATTTGTACAATCGCTAATACAACTATAGTTTCTCGCTCAATTTCTGGAAGATGTATTAAAAAATGATGAATAATATCTTCTTTGTGCTGAAAGAAAAAATGTTCTTTTTGCAGAACGCTTAAATTACATTCGGGTATTACTTTTACTGCAAGATCAATATAAATCGGAATACATTCCGTGACAGTAATGATATTTTCTACTAATTTCGGATATCCCCTATATTTCAGAAGGAGTTCTTTACGGACTTCAGCTTCTGGAAGTTTATCCAGATTTTTAGAAATTACAACATGCTTAATGGTGTTTGGCCAGTTAATTTCCTCGCGGCTGGTTACGATAAAAAGACCATAACCAATATTTTGTATAAGGGATGTCAGCCAACTAATCGAATCAGTCAAATGAGAGGAATAATGTTTAAAAGAGTCGATAATAAATACAAGATTTTTGTTTAAAAATGTCTTGTGAATATCATTGCCTAAAAGAACCGGAAGTTCCTCAATTAATTCATGTGTTTCCATACATGCCATATCATCTAAAAGTTTACTGATTTCATATTTGCCATAGTATGATTTAATTTTATCATAGCGATTACATATTGCATCAATAAGTGATCCAACAGGAATACCAAAATGTAGACCGGCGCCAATATCTAAAGTCGATTTTACGAAATCAAAAAGACTGTTTTTTGTAATACTAAGAAATTCATTATCCAACTGAGAGACATTAAGACTATTCCATAAAATGAGCATGGCATAGTCGAAAAGCGGATAATGATGGTTTTTAGGAAGAGCTTTACGAAATTTAATAAATATATCAAGCAAGTCATCTTTACTGGTAATTTCCAGTTTTACAGATATTAGCACTGCTCTCGAATCACACATTCTTTTTTGGCTTTCATTTAACAGACGCGTTTTACCAATACCACCTTCGCCATGCAAAGAAATTACTTGAAAATAGGTAGTACTTAATAAATTCTTTTTATATGCGCTATCAATCAAGCCATGATAATAATTTCGATCAATAAAAGCTAATTCGGTTGAATTTAGTTTTTTATCCGTTGACATATTATGTATAGTTTGCCTTTCAAAATTTATAATACTAGGAGGAAAAAAATATGCTTATTTCTTTTTCAGGACCTGACGGAGCAGGTAAAACAACTCAAATCAAAAAACTGTTAACTTATTTTAAAGAACGAAAATTTTTAGTTGGTGCAGTACAGGATATTAACCCTGACGTACGTTATCATTTGGGAGATGATCTTACATCTTATTATGATTATTTAAAGCAGTTTGATGTCATTCACTCTAGGTTTCGACTTCATTCTATGGAGAATGTTGAAATTATGGATATTGTTCAGTTTATTTCAACGGGAAATAAATGGATGACATCCTATTCTGCTTATACTTCACATTATGATTCTGAGCAATGGTACAAATATGTTACGAAACCTTTGCTAGACGACGGCAAAATTCTAATTTCTGATAAATATGCTTTCGATGATATTGCATTCAAAACCGCATATGGTTGTGAATATTCGTGGCTTAATGCCCTGCATTATGATATGAAGATTCCCGACATTGCCTTATATATGAAAGTAAATCGAGATACTATCTTAAAGCATAATGAATTACGAAAGGATTTAAAAAATATACTTTATCAAGAACCCAAAAACACAAAAAAACTATTAAAGGCATTTGAACAGTTAACTTACGATTATCCTCTTCACACAATTGAAGCAGATGGAACTCAAGAAGAAGTTCATAATAGCATCATGAGCTATCTGCTATCTCTGCCTGCGTTTAATAATTTATTTTGATAAAGGATAACTATAAATTATCCTCTGTT
>CAMNSB010000083.1 GCA_946554325.1 uncultured Mycoplasmatota bacterium | reverse complement strand
AGGTTATAAAACTAATCTTTTAGTATTTTAATCTTTTATGTTATAATAAAAGAAAAGAGGTGATTCAATGAAAGCTCTCATTACAGGTGCATCTAGTGGAATTGGTTTAGAAATAGCAAAATATTTAGCAAGTAAGAAAATAGAACTAATTTTGGTCGCACGAAATAGAAAAAAGTTAGAAGAACTGCAAGAAGAATTACCAACAAAAACAACCATTATAGTGACAGATTTAAGCATTGAACAAAAAGTAAAGGAATTATATGTATTAACAAAAAATGAAAATATTGATATTTTAATCAACAATGCTGGATTTGGATATTGTGGAGATTTTGACAAAGGTGAACTTGCAATAGACTTATCCATGATCGAAACAAATATTAAAGCAGTGCATATTTTAACAAAAACATTTTTACGGGATATGATAAAAAAGAATAATGGTTATATTTTAAATGTAGCATCAAGTGCAGGACTTTTACCAGGAGGTCCACTAATGGCCACCTATTACGCAACAAAGTCCTATATAGTAAGTTTAACAGAAGGAATACATTATGAATTAAAAAAGAGAAAAAGTAATGTTTCCATCTCATGCCTATGCCCAGGACCAGTAAAAACAAATTTCAATAATGTAGCAAACGTAGAATTTAAAATAAAAGCAATGAAAAGTAGTAAAGTAGCACAATATGCCATTGATGAAATGTTTAATAAGAAGATGATAATAATACCAGGTTTTAAAATGAAATGTGTAAAGTTCTTTAGTCATTTTTTAAGCGATAAACAGTTATTAAAGAAAACATATAAAATTCAACAGAATAAAATAAAAAAAGAAAAAGGTTAGAAGAGACCTAAAAATTTTCTTTCTTTTTTTTGAAAAAAAGTTATAATAGAAAGATAAGGAGGTAGCAAAATGAATAGTATAATAACAATAAAAAACTTAAATTATAAAGACATTTTAAAAAACATAAACATGAATATAAAAGAAAACCAACTAGTTGCTATCTCAGGTTCAAATAAGTGTGGTAAAACTACATTAATAAAAATATTAAGTGGCCTTTTAGAAAGTAAAGAAACGATACTACTAGAAAAACATGCTTTAAGTTCTCTATCCCAAAATGAAGTGGATAAGAAAGTCGGATTTGTAATTCCAAGTATTAATATGCCATTTTTATTTAAAACAGTAGAACAAGAATTAAAGTTCATACTAAATGATTTAGAAGTTGACAAAGAAAATAGAAAGAAAAGATATCAAAAAATAGTATCCATCTTTAAATTAAGAGGTATCACAAAAAAAGATCCTAACCAGTTATATCCTTTTTTAAAAATAAAAGTTTTACTAGCACTTGCTGTAATAAAAAAACCAAAAGTACTACTTTTAGATGATATCTTTGCAATATTACGTCCAAAGGAAATAAAAGAAATCATAGATATTTTAAATGTACTAAAAGAAGAATTAACCATCATTATGACCACCAATCATCTAGAACAGACTCTATATTGTGACTATTTATATATTTTAAATGAAGGGTCAATAGTCCTAAAGGGATTGCCTCTAGAAGTCTTACAAGAAGATAGTCTATTAAATAAAATGGGGTTATCCTTACCATTTATGGTAGATTTATCACTAAAATTAAAATACTATGAACTACTAGATAAAATTGAATTAGATATGGATAGGATGGTGAATACCTTATGGAAATAATATTTGACAATATTTCTAATAAAGTATTCCACAATTTATCATTTAAAATAAAAGAAGGAGAAATTGTTGGTATTACTGGAACTGGGAAAACAACTCTCCTAAAAATGATAAACTATATATTGCCAATAGAAGGAAATGTCACATATAAAGATATCCCTTATAATAAAAAAAATGAATATGAAATTAGAAAAAAAATAGTTTTAGTAGAAAGCTCTTTCCAACATCAATTCTTAGTATCCACAGTAAAAGAATATATGCTACTACTAATTAGATATTATAAAATAAATATCAAAAACCCTGAAAAAAAAGTACTTGCTGCCCTAAAAATGGTAGGACTAACAGAACATTACTTAGAAAAAGAACTTTCCACATTATCTAGCAGTGAGCAAAAACTATTACAAATTAGTCTTGCCCTTTTAGCAAATCCAACCGTTTTATTACTAGACGAACCATTTATGAACTTAGACATGAAAGCACAAAAAAAAATAGAAAGACTGCTAGAAAGATTAAAAGAAAGATACCAAAAAACAATTATAATAGCAAGTGAAGATAGCAATCTCTTGTATAACTTAACGGAAAAAGTAATATTCTTAAAAAATGGAACTATCTTACGCCAGGGAAAGACAACAGAACTATATCAAAATGTAAAATTTCTAATGAAATATAACTATCAAGTCCCTGATATAGTTCTATTTACCTATAAAGCGAAAGAATTAAAAAATGCTAAAATTGATTATCACAAAGACATAAGAGATTTAATTAAAGATGTATATAAACATGTATAAAATATACTAAAAAAGGAGTACATATGCGATATTTAATCAAATTTTCCTACAATGGTCATGCCTATTGTGGATTTCAAACACAACCAGATCTAAAGACAATTCAAGAAGAACTAGAAAAAGCTTTAAAAAAAATTAATGACAACAAAAAAGTGAAAGTACAAGCATCAGGAAGAACAGATAAAGGAGTACATGCTTTAGGACAAACAGCACATTTTGACCTAGATATTAAAATCACAGAACATAAGCTAAAAAGAGCTCTAAATAGTAACCTTCCAAAAGATATTCATATAATAGAAACTGTTGAAAAAGATTCCAACTTTCATGCACGTTATATGGTAAAAAGTAAAAAATATCAGTATATCTTAAATATGGGTGAATATAATCCAATAGAGAAGGATTATGTTTATCAATATAATTATATATTGGACATAAAAATGATGGAGAGAGCCATAAAATATTTTAGGGGGACACATGATTTTAGGGCATTTGTCACAGAAAATGTGAAAAAAGAAAATTGTATTAGGACTATTAGCAATGTTTTGATAGAAAAAGATAAGATGAATGATGAAAAAGTAATCATTACTTTCGAAGGAAATGGCTTTTTAAGGTATCAAGTAAGGAATATGGTGGGACTACTCCTAAAAGTAGGACAAAAGAAAATAGAGCCAGAAAAAGTAAAAGAAATACTAGAAAGTTGTGACCGTAGTAAAAATGGGGTTACTGCACCAAGTGAGGGATTATATCTAGTAGAAGTAAAATATTGAAAAAATGTACAAAAACTGTTGATTTTACAAAGGTTTTTTAGTATAATCATAATCGGTACATTGAAATATCCCCACGTTTCTTAAACCCTGGGAAAGTTTAAGTAATAAGGAATGGATAAAGGAGAAAAATTATGACAAGTTATATGCAAAAGAAAGAAACTGTTGAACGTAAGTGGTATGTAATTGATGCTACAGATGTTCCACTAGGAAGAGTGGCTAGTAAAGCAGCACATATTCTAAGAGGAAAACATAAAGCAACTTATACACCACATATTGATTGTGGAGATTATATTATTATAATCAATGCAGAAAAAGTAAAACTAACTGGAAATAAATTAGAGACAAAGAAATACTATTCTCACTCTATGTATCCAGGAGGACTTAGAGAAAGAACTGCAAAAGAAATGGTAGAAAAGTATCCAGAAGAAATGGTAGAAAAAGCAGTAAAGGGAATGCTTCCACATAATAGATTAGGAAGACAAATGTATAAGAAGTTATTTGTCTACACTGGAAGCGAACATCCACATATGGCACAAAAGCCTGAAGTAATGGAGGTTAAATAATGGCAAAAGAAAATAAAAATGTATATACTGGAACAGGACGTAGAAAGACAAGTATTGCTCGCGTAACCCTAACTCCAGGTACTGGAAAAATAACAGTAAACGGACAAGATGTCCATGATTATCTACCATATGAAGTGTTAGTAATGGATTTAACACAACCATTAGATGTTACAAATACAAGAGAAATGTTTGATGTAGATGCCAAAGTAAAAGGTGGAGGTTTCTCAGGACAAACAGGAGCAATCCGTCTAGGAATTGCAAGAGCATTATTAATGTATGATGCAGGAATTCCTAAGGATTCTGAAAATAGCTATCGCCGTATCTTAAAAGCAAATGGATTTGTAACAAGAGATGCACGCAAGAAAGAACGTAAGAAACCAGGATTAAAGAAAGCGCGTCGTGCTCCACAATTCTCAAAGAGATAGGATATCAAGTTCGTTCAACCCCTATAAACTTAAGTATTATGGGGTTTTTCTTTGGTTAAGAATATGCCTAAACCCCATTAAATTTGGTTCGTAGCCAACAAATAGACAACGTTAATGCATATATTTTGAGTTATTTAATAAAATATTAATATAAATATTAAATATATGATAGTATATCGTTAAAATATTGACATATACATTTAATATATGATAATATATTGATATGAAATGAGGTGTGTACATGGAAACATTGACCAGTGCCATTAGCGTTCAAGTTGATACTCATGATAAAGAAGTTGCAAATGGCATTCTTAAAAATTTAGGTTTAAACATGAGTACTTTTGTTAATATGGCTATAAAACAATTAATAAATAAAGATGGCATACCATTTGAAGTTAGCAATCCTAAACCAAGTAAGGAACTTTTAGAAGCCTTACAAGA
>CAMNSB010000082.1 GCA_946554325.1 uncultured Mycoplasmatota bacterium | reverse complement strand
ACTAAAATAGTGTTAGTGATTTTTACTCACCAACACTATTTATTATAGAACCAGTTTTTGCTTCTGTTTTTATATACCCCTCCCTTTACAAAATACCCTATATAGGTATATGATGACTTTGAGGTGAAATTGTGGAAAAAATAAAACATACACATCGTCCAAGTGAAGATAAGAAAAAGATAGAAAACAGATTAAACAGAATAGAAGGGCAAATAAGAGGAATTAAGAAAATGATAGAGGAAGATAGATACTGTAGTGATGTACTCATTCAGTTATCAGCAGCAGATAAATCCATAAAATCTTTAGCCAGAGTTATCTTAGAAAATCATATGTATACTTGTATTACAGAAGAGTTTCAAAAGGGAAACATAGAAGTGATAGATGAAGTGGTAGAGTTATTTAGGAGATTTGAATAATGAAAAAGATTATGTTAAAAATTGAAGGGATGACTTGCAGTGCGTGTTCAAGTGGTCTTGAAAAATATTTAAAAAAACAAAATGGAATCAAAGATGCCAGCGTAAATTTAGTAATGTCTGTAGCAACTGTTTCCTATGAAGGGATAAAGGTATCAGAAATTGAGAAATATATAAAAGAAGCAGGATTTAAAAGTGGGGGAGAATTTAAAGGACTTACATCATCCGACAAAAAAGAAGAAGATAAAAGAGTAATCATTACCTTTGGCATCTTAACTATTTTTGTAATGTATATCACGATGGGCCATATGATAAGTCTTCCTTTTATACCATACTTTAACTTATCCAAAAATCCTGTGGATTACGCTTATCTTTTGATGATACTTACCACACTTTACTTAATTTATGGTGTGGATATTTTAAAAAGTGGCATAAAGAATTTACTGCACGGTATGCCCAATATGGATACCTTAGTAACACTAAGTGTTTTTTGTAGTCTTTCCTATAGTATTTATGGAGTAGTAAAAATAGCAATGGGTAATACTAGCCTCATTCATAACTTATACTTTGAGTCTGCCTGTATGGTTATCTATTTTATAAAACTGGGAAGATTCTTAGAGAGAAAAAGTCATAATAGTACGAAAAAGGCAATAGAAGGACTTGTACAAATTACTCCCAAAAATGCAAGAGTAAAACAAGGTGATGTAGAAAAGGTTGTCTCTATTGATGAAATTGTTGTAGGAGATATTGTAATTTCTAGGCCAGGAAAAAAAATCGCTGTTGATGGAGTGATAGTAAAAGGAGAAACACATATCGATGAAAGTCTTATTACAGGAGAAAGTAAGCCAGTAGCAAAGAAGAAGGGGGACAAAGTAATTGCAGGCTCCGTCAACTATGATGGAAAAGTAGAATACCGTGCAGAACGTATTGGAAAAAGCTCAACAATCTCTGAGATTGTAACCATAGTAATGAATGCTACTAGTAACAAAAACAGCTTAGCGCGTATTGCCAATAAAGTAAGTAGTTATTTTGTTCCAGGTGTTGTAGTAATTGCCACACTTACGCTGATAGTTCATCTACTGTTAGGCAGTAATTTTAAAGAAGGACTAAATGCTTTTGTCACCATACTAGTAGTGGCCTGCCCTTGCTCTTTAGGGCTTGCAGTTCCTTTAGTAAGCACAGTAGCAACAGGAAAGTGTGCAAAAAATGGACTTTATTTAAAAAATCCAGAAGCATTGGAAAAAGCTTGGCAAATAGACACGGTGATGCTAGATAAAACTGGAACGATGACTTATGGAAAGCTAAAAGTCTACAAAGTGTTTTCCTACGATAATAAAACAGAAGAAGAACTTTTAAAAATAGTAAGTGGTCTAGAAAAAGAGTCCCTTCACCCAATCGCTAGTGCTTTTAAAGGAAAAGCATCTTATCGAGTGGAAAAGTTTAAAAATTTAGACGGAATGGGAATCTATGGTGAGATTGGGAAAAATAAGTATTATATAGGAAACAAGAAGTTATTAGCACAAAAAAAAATAAACGAAATGCATCAAAGGGATTATGATAGTCTTGTAAAAGATGGATGTAGCATTCTCTACATTGTGGAAAATAAAAAAGTAATTGGCCTTATTGGGGTAAAAGACAAAGTAAGAGAGAATATGAAAGAAATAATCGCAAAATTAAAGGCAAGAAAGATAGAAGTAATTATGCTAACAGGAGACAATGCAAAAACGGCTGAACAAGTGGCATATGAAGTAGGCGGTGTCAAGGTGATTGCCAATGTGACACCTGTGGAGAAGTCAAAAATTGTCAAACAATCTGTGGAAAAGTGTAAAAGAGTAATGATGGTAGGGGATGGCATTAATGACGCCGCTGCCTTAATGAACGCGACGATTGGACTTAGTGTTCATAGTGGAACAGATATTGCAAGTGACGCCTCTGATGTAATATTAATGAATGATAATATGAGCCATATCCTAGATTTTATTGATATTAGTAAGCGTTCTTATCGACTTATGAAACAAAACTTATTTTGGGCTTTTATCTATAACATAGTAATGATTTTTATAGCAACAAGGGCAGTTGCATCACTTAATATCAAAATGAATCCAATGATAGCAAGTCTTGCTATGACAGTAAGCAGCCTAACAGTAGTAATGAATTCATTAAGATTAAATAAAGAAAGGAGACTGTAAAATGCATAATAGAAGTGTGAAGTTTACACTAGAAGTAGAAGGGATGAAGTGTGAAGGTTGTGTAAAAAGAATCGAAAATATTTTAGAAAATGAAAAAGAAGTTCTCTCCTATAAAGTATCATTGAAAGAAAAAAGAATAGAAATTGCAGCCAAGAAAAATGTAGATATAAGGAAAATTATCAAAAAACTAGAAGATCTAGATTTTAAAATAATGATGTAAATATGAGTATAAAAAGGTATAATAGTGGCAAGTGCTATAAAAGTACAGACTTTATTGAAGAAAGGTAAAATAGAAGTATGAAGATGCTTGAAAAAATTAATGGATATGGAAAAGAATTTGTCTATGAACAATATACAAAATTGTTGAGGACTTTAAGGATTATGAAAAGATATCAAAAAGGAAGATGATAGAAGCTATTTACAATGTATATAGTGATTACAATAATATCATTGATATATACTGTAAAAGATTAAAATATTTAAAAATGGTCTTAGAAACAAAAGTTACCATAGAAGATGCATTGGAAAGCCCTCAGGAAATAAAGATAAAGTATTTAGATAAGAAATATAATTGGGAAAGAGAAAGCCTTTCCAATAAGTTTTTAATAGAATATGATTTTTATAGACAAAGCTATATTCCAGAGGAAATAATAGACAAAATAAAATTAGCACTAAAAAATGTAAAGTGGAAAGAAAAACAAAAGATAGATGAATTAAATGAAATTTTAGTTAGTTATTGCAAAATGCAGGGCTCAGCATTACTAGATACAGTTATATCTGTTGGATCAGGAATAACTGGCCTCTTAGAAGAGATAATATGGAATCATGTGTTAACGAGTAAATTGTTTAATTATTATGTTTTTATAGTAGAAAAAGATTTTGAAACTTTAGGAGAAAATGTTCCCCTAGCAATTTATCAGGATTATTATGAAATAGAAGAAAAAATAGAAGAACAAAGAAAAAACAGGGAATAGTAGGAACTAAAATGATAGAATTAGAAACTTATAAAACCTTATTTTATAATGATTTTGATATCAAAAATAAAAAAAATAAATAAGTTTTTAGATGAATTAGAAAGTTTACCTTTCTTCGGATTCACTGCACTAAAAAGCATTAGAGAATTTGCTATGCTAAATATTGATAGAAAACCATTAAAAGATGCAATTGGACGGGTCCCATCATTAAAAAAAGAAGAATCAGAACATAGTAAGAGAAAAGAACAAATATATGTGCGGCAAAAAGATGCTTGCCTATCGAAAAAGGATGCAAAACTATTTTATAAAATATATTTCGGACTGCTGGAGTTTACCAATAATAAATACAAAATTAATAAAAACCTAAGAATATATAACAGAGTAGGAATCAATCCTTATGAATTAAAAGATATAATAGAAAAATTTTGGGATAATAAGGACGTCATAGTGTTAGAATTTTGTATGGCCAATCCATATAAGTTTAATAAGGAAGAATTAAGTATAACTAATGAATTAAAAAAAGGATTTAGAAGTATAGTAATAATTACTAAATTTGAAGCTGAATATACCGCAATTATGACTGGCGATAAAGCATATATGCTAAAGGGGATAAATGATAATATAGATAATATTATTTCTTATAAGAAGCTACCTCAACCTGTAATGACTTTAATTATTCCATTTAGAAATAAATTAATTTATGATGGAATATTATTAGAAATAGATATAAAAATGGGAGTAAGTTTTGAAAGGAAAGTAGAAGCAGAATATGAAAAGGCTATAAAATACTATCATTTATAATAATAGTAAAAATAACTCTCAAAGTGTTTACAACTAGCGTGAACATAAAAAATAGCAGTTTCGTGATATTAGAAAATGATATAGAAGTAGTATCTTTTATATCATTTTTTGTTTAATACCTAAAAAGCTGGTTCCTATTATAGTAATACTAAATATTAGAATGGTGACAGAAAATCTTTAGGCAAAGGATGATAAAAGAAAATAAAAGAGGTAAACACTGCTATAATTAATGAGAACTAATTTGGGCATTTCTCATATCTTATACTAGAGGTGAGAAGAATGAATGAAAGGGCGATAAAAGGAATTGTTGTAGATGCAGGACACCCGAGTTAAAATAAACCCAATGTAATAAACATGAGTTGTAGCAAATAACAAT
>CAMNSB010000081.1 GCA_946554325.1 uncultured Mycoplasmatota bacterium | reverse complement strand
GACAATTAAGAGTAGAAGCAATACAATCAAAAGGTAAAAGTTTATATAAGATGATTGCCAAGAAAGCAGTACTAGATAATCAAGCAAGTGAGTTTGTATCAAGTTCTAATGGAATAAACTTTGGAAGTATTTCCTCTGATACAAATGGAAAAGGAGTCTATACTTTTGCTTCTACGAAAGATGATAAATTTCCAGTGCATTATTATAGAGGGAATGTTACAGATAATAATGTCAAGTTTGCCAATTTTTGTTGGAAGATAGTAAGAACAACAGAAACTGGAGGAGTAAAACTTATTTATAATGGAACTCCTGATACCAATGGAAAGTGTACGAATACAACAGGGGAGGCAACACAGATAGGAACAAGTAAATTTAATGAAACCTATAATGCAAAAGAGTATGTAGGATATATGGTCAATAATACAACAGACTCTACCATAAAAGGAGTGATTGATACATGGTATCAAAATAATATGAACGATTATACTGAAAAGTTAGAAGATACAGTATGGTATAATGATCGGATTATTGCTAGAGTAAATGGAAGTAATACTTATTTTGAATCCTGTGACAGAATATATACAACATACAACCCAAGTCTTTCCTGTGTAAATGAAAATGATAAGTTTACAGTAGGAAAGACAAAAGGAAATGGCTTGCTAACCTATCCTGTGGCACTGTTAACAGGAGATGAAATTATGTTAGCAGGAGGGTTAGGAAATACTGATAATTCCAGTTACTATTTATGTACGAATCAGTATTGGTGGTCTTTGACGCCGTCTTACTTCGACAACTATGCTCGCAATCTCCGCGTTAGTCCTAATGGTAGTCTGTTAAGCCACGTTGTGGATCACTCAAGTGGTGTCCGGCCATCATTAGTCCTTATACTTGGTACTAAAATAACCTCAGGAGATGGAAGTGCCGAAAATCCATATCAAATCTAAAAGGGAGCAGAGTAAGCCTCCTTTTTTCATTTGAAGGAAGTAAAAGTTTACTTTATAGGGCACTTCTGTTATAATTTACTAGGAAAGAAGTGGTCGTATGAAAGCATCTATATTAACCCTTGGCTGTAAAGTAAATGCCTATGAATCAGAATTTGTAAGTAGTAAACTAAAAGAAGCTGGCTATGAAATAGGAGACTTTAACGATAACTGTGACGTCTATATTATAAACACCTGTACAGTAACGAATACCAGCGATATCAAAAGCAGGAAAATGATAAGAAAAGCAATACACAAAAATAAAGATGCTTGCATTGTTGCCATGGGCTGCTTCATAGAAGCCAATCATGATTATCAAGAAGAAGGATTAGATATTGTAATAGGAAATAAAGATAAAAGTAAAATAGTAGAAATATTAGATCAATTTTTTAAAAACAGAGAAGAAATTAGAAATCTTTATCAAGAAGAAATAGAAGAATTTGAAGATATGTTCATTACCACTTTCGAAAATAGAACCAGAGCCTTTGTCAAAATTCAAGATGGTTGTGAAAACTTTTGTTCCTACTGCATCATTCCCTATGTAAGAGGAAAATGTAGAAGTAAAGATCCTGTAAAAGTAATTCATGAGATAAAATCTTTAATAAGTAATGATTACAAAGAAATAGTATTAACAGGAATTCATACAGGAAATTACGGAAGAGACCTGGATGTGGATTTTGCCTTTTTACTAAAAGAAATAGTAAAGATAAAAGGACTAAAACGCCTTCGCATCTCATCCATAGAAATTACAGAATTAACAGAAGAAATCTTAGAAGTAATAAAAAATCATGAAGTCATTGTAGATCATCTACATATTCCCCTACAAGCAGGTAGTAACGAAGTATTAAAATTAATGAATCGAAAATATGATCTTTCTTACTTCGAGAAAAAAATAGAAGAAATAAGAAAAATTCGTCCAAACATTGCCATTACTACAGATATTATCGTAGGACATCCAGGTGAAACAGAAGAAATGTTTGAGCAAACATTAAAAATTGCTGAAAAATTGAAATTTGCAAAAATTCATGTTTTTCCCTATTCACTCAGAAAAAACACCCCTGCCGCCACTATGAAACAAGTAGAAGAACTAGCAAAAAAAGAACGTAGTCACAAACTATTAAATTTAAGCAGAAAACTAGAAGAAGATTATGCCAAAGCATTCTTAGAAAAAGAAGTAGAAGTTTTAGTAGAAACAACAAAAGATGGGGTAAGTTATGGACACACTACAAACTTTTTACCAATTAAAATAGAAAAACAACTAAAACCAAACACTTTCTATAAAGGAAAAATAAAAGAGTTCATCTATCCATATTGCATTATAAAATAAAAATAGGAAGTTTTTTTGAACTCTAGAAAGTATAATAATAAAGGGAAGTGATACAGTTGAAAACATATATAAAGGGAAAATACAAAAAGAGCATTTTTAAAAGTGACTCTGGCTATGTCATAGGTCTTTTTAAAGTACAAGAAGTAAGTGGAGAGGACCTGGATATTTATCTAGATAGAACCATAACTTTTACTGGCTATTTTCATGAATTAAACGACATGGATACCTATCTTTTTTATGGGAAATTAGTAAGACATGAACGATATGGAGAACAGTGGCAAGTAGAAAGCTACGAGCGATGTATGCCAGAAGAACGTGATGGTATTATTGAGCTTTTAACTAGTAATATTTTTAAGGGTATTGGACAGGCAAAGGCTAAAAAAATTGTAAATGCCCTAGGAAAGGACACATTAAAAGTAATTCTAGAAAATCCAAATAACTTAATATTAATACCGACGATAACAGAAAAAAATGCAAGAATGCTTCATACCTGTTTAAAAGAGTATGAATCTAGTTATGAGACAATTATTACACTGACCCAATATGGTTTTTCTACAAAAGATAGTATGCTAATTTATAATTATTATAAAGAAAAAACCTTAGACAAAATAGAAGAAAATATTTATCAATTTATAGAGAAAATAACCACTTTAACTTTCAAAAAAGTAGATCTATTAGCACTAAGAGCAGGTTATGATAAAAAAGACGAAAGAAGAGTAAAAGCATGCATTATTTACATGATGAACGAATTATCAAGCTCCTTAGGACACTGTTATTATTATGAAGAAGAACTGTTTAATTTTATTCCAAGAGTATTATTAACGTCTATTACAAAAGAACAATTTGATCATTCTTTAGAACATCTCATAGAAAATAATAAAATAGTAAAGAAAAATGAGAAATATTATCTAAAAGAAATGTATGAAGCAGAATGTTTTATTGTAAACAGGTTTAAGATGTTAAGTCATGAAAAAGAAGAAGAAAAAGATCCAACAGAAGAAGTAGAAAACCTAGAGAAAATGCTACAAATCTCATATAATAAGGATCAAAAAAATGCCATTATTAACAGTTATTTGAAGAAATTTCTAATTATTACAGGTGGACCTGGAACAGGGAAAACGACCATTATGAAAGCAATCCTTGAGTTATATAGAATGATGAAAAAGTTAAGCTATGAGCAATTACGAGAAAAGGTAGTATTACTCGCACCAACTGGGCGTGCAGCTAAAAGAATGAGTGAAGCAACATGTCATCCATCCTCTACCATTCATCGTTTTCTAAAATGGAATAAAGAAACGGATAAATTTCAAATAAATGAATACAATAAAAGTAAAGCAGAATTTGTACTAGTAGATGAATCTAGTATGATAGATGTCTATTTGATGACCAACTTATTAAAAGGACTTAGTACTCGCTGTAAGGTAATCCTAGTAGGAGATTATGATCAATTACCAAGTGTTGGTCCAGGGCAAGTATTATCAGACTTAATCCAAAGTAAAGTTTTACCAGTAAGCTATCTAAATGAATTGTATCGTCAAGGGAAGGACTCTAATATTATTACGCTAGCACATGATATGAAAAACGGAATAATCAAAGAAGAAATTTTTAATAAAAAGGAAGATTTAACATTTATTAATTGTAGGGATGAAGAAGTAATGGACTATATGAAAGAAATATCTAGTACTTATATAGATTATTCTTGCAAAAAATTTCAAATACTATCCCCAATGTATAAAACACAAAATGGAATTGATGCGATTAATAAAGAATTACAAGCAATCTTTAATGAAAAAACAAGTGCTAAAAAGGAACTAATGGCAAATGATATATGTTATAGAGAAGAAGATAAAGTAATAGAACTTACCAATATGCCAGAAGAAAATATTTATAATGGTGATATTGGTATTATTAATAAAATTACAACTGGTTCTAAAAAAGAAATTTATATTGATTATGATGGTAATACCGTAAAATATACAGCATCAAATTTTGCTAAGTTTAAACCAGCTTATGCCATTAGTATTCATAAGGCTCAAGGAAGTGAATTTGATATTGTTATCATTCCAATGGTAAAAAGTTTTCATAAAATGCTTTATAGAAAACTAATTTATACAGGAATTACTAGATGTAAAAAGAAACTATATCTAATAGGTGATATAGAAGCTTTAAAAATTGCTGTTGCTAATGAACAAGCTAATCTAAGACGAAGTAGTATAAAAGATTTTCTAATAAATGGTATAAAGTAATGATTTTCTCCCATAATAAGATTAGAGGTGAAAATATGAATAAAGCAATGAAAAAAGCAGTAGGAACATTAGCGGTTGTAGGAGCTGGTTATGGAGCATGGATGATGTATAAAAAACAAAATCCAACTGCAATGGAAGACTTAAAACATGCAACAAGGGTAACTTTGCGTAAAACTGCTGATATGCTAGATGATACTGCCAAAGATATGTAAAAAGGACATGAAAGTAAAAAATTGATGTCTTTTTATTTTTTCTGAAATTATGAAACTTGTAAATTAAATAGGGTTTTAAATAGGAATACTAGAAATTGGTCTTAGGAAAAAGACTTTTTCTAGTATTT
>CAMNSB010000080.1 GCA_946554325.1 uncultured Mycoplasmatota bacterium | reverse complement strand
ATAGTGGAGTATATTATAATAGAACTAGTGGAGTATGTCCTTCTGGTGCAAATGGTATTTAAGTGGTCATTCTAATGGAAAAATACAGGCAGGCAATTATTATTTAGCAGAACGTGGAACGACCGTTTATAGTGGAAGATCAGTGAGTTGGATAGGAAAAGTAGGACTTTTTTATCCGAGCGATTATGGATATGCTGCAGGTAGCAGTAAATGTTTGGAAACTATTTTGTTTGATTATGCTTCTTGTAATAGCACTAATTGGTTATTTAATTCTAAATATCAATGGATGATTACGCCATTTTCTTCTTCTTCATTTAATGTTACTAGAATAAATTCTAGCGGTATAGCAGATAGTGTTTATGTAATCAATAATATGACTTATTCTAATTATGGTGTTAGACCTACTGTTTATTTAAAACCGAATGTTATTATCACCTCAGGAGATGGTAGTAGCAGTAATCCTTATCAATTAGATATTTAAGTTAAGGACGTGAAAAAAAGAGTAATTTTGGCTACTCTTTTAATCTATTTTTTCTGATAAGTTTTCATTGATAAAGTCTTTTTCGTCCATTAAAAGTTCATGAATTTCTTCTTCTTTGGTATCTAGATATACTTCTTCAATTCTATCTACTCTACATTTTTCTGCCTTGATAATTGCTTCCACTTTTTCAATTGTTTCTTCTAGTTTATCATTTACTACAACGTAATTGTATTTCGTTACCTCATTTATTTCCTTATAAGCAGTATGGAAACGCTCTAATATTTTTTCTTTACTATCTGTCCCTCTATTTTTTAAACGTTCTACTAATATCTTTAGAGAAGGAGGCATGATAAAAATAAATATAGCCTCTGGTATTAGTCTTTTTATATTGGAAGCACCTTCAATCTCAATTTCTAGGATAACATCTATTCCAGATTCTAATTTTTCCTTAATAAACTCTTTTGGTGTTCCATAATAGTTTCCTACATAATTTGTATATTCTAGAAAATATCCCTCTTTTATTTTTTGTTCAAATTCTTCCCTTGTTACAAAATTATAAGTTTTTCCTGGAATATCATTTTCTCTTATCTTTCTTGAAGTAGTAGAGATAGATAACCATCTACTTTCTGAATCATTTTCTAAAAGACCTGCTATTACACTCCCTTTTCCACCACCACTAGGGGATGAAATTACAATTAATTGTCCTGCTTTCTTTTCTTTAATCATTTTGTATTTCTCCTTTATTTATATTATTTTTATACTCTTTTTCTACTAGGTCTTTCCAATAAACATTGGGAAGAGATAACGCATATATTTTAGTTGTTTCTAACTCAAGGGTTAGCATTGGATCTTTGTTTTTTGTCATTTTACTAATTAGAGGAATATCTAGTTCTTTTTTTATCTTATTTAAGTATTTTCTTCCATTTATATTAAAACCTAAAATACGTATATATGATACTTTTTTGTATACTTTTGCATCATCCTTTGTAAAATTACAAAGGATCATATTTAGTGTTCTTTGAATCTTATTATATGTATATCTCTTTGATTTTATTTTTGATATTAAGTCTTGATAACTAGTAGCGTCACATATCGCATTTTTAATTTTTTTATCAATTCCTTCTTCTACTAAATGATATTTTGTTAAGTCTTTTTCTGTTATGATTTTGTATTTTAAGTAAGGAAAATAGTCTTCTTGATAATGTAGAGATGTTAGATGTTTATAGACATAATTAGGAACATATGAACTTACATCTTTTTTTTCTTTCAATGCATTTCTAATGGCAGTAGCACTTGCTATTTTTGTTAGGTCTTTACTGTGATAATTATTTTCTCTTTTGATTGTTTCTGCTTTTATTTTATAATTATTTTCTATGATTGTTTTTATGTAGCTTACTCCTAATAAATCATTTGGTGTTACTATCTTTTTCCCTGTTAGGTCTAGTAGTGCATTAGATAGAGCGGTAGGGTAGTTTTCTCCTAGTTTAGAGTATACTTTTACTAGATGATTAAAATCATCGTTTTTAATTTGTGTTTTGGCAATTAGTGTTAAATCTTCTACTGAATTTGATTCACTTCCGAAAATTACTTTATCTACTTTTAATTTTTCTAGAATTGTGATGGCACCATAGCTAAAAATGTCAGCACTTTGAACTGCAAAAGGGAAGGGGAGTTCTACTATTAAATCAATTCCAGCTTGTAGAGCAATTTCTGTTTTTTTCCATTTATCTATAATGGATACTTCACCGCGTTGTGTAAAATTTCCACTGATTACTAAAACAAGTGTAGCATTTTTATATTTTTCTTTTATTTTTTGAATATGATAGAGGTGACCATTATGAAATGGATTATATTCTGCAATTAGTCCGATTGTCATATTTTCCCTCCTTTATTTGAAAAATATTTTATCATGAGTTTTTCTTTTTGTAAAATGTGTCAAAAAGGGAAATTATTTTTTGCAAATATTTTAGTTTGTGATACAATGATAATAATGAGAGGTGTTGAAAGTGGAAATTAATGCAATCAAGTTTTATCGTTCGCCTTATGATTTTTTAAAACAAGAACCTTATCAGTCTAAACTTGTTTTAAGAAAAGATGTTAGTCATGTGGATGAGAAGATGTTGTATAGTGTTGATCAATATTTAGAAAGTAAACAGGGAACCATACAGGAAGGAAAGAGTAGAAAGTGATGGAAGAGGAACTTATTGATCTCAGTTCTTTATATAGTAATACAGAAAACGAAATAGATATAGATAAGATCGTTTCTTTTCCTTCTTCTTTTTTAGAAAGTAGTGGTATTTTAGCACTTAGGGATGTTCATGTTTTGGGAAGTATTACAAAGGAACTTGAGGAAGATTTGGAGTTTTCGGGAAGTGTTTCTGGCATTATGATTTTGGAAGATGCTATCTCTTTAGAGGAGGTAGAATATCCATTTTCTATTAGGATTTCGGAAAAATTGCAAGAATTTATGGAAAATTCACAAAATAAGCTTGATTTAGTTGAGTTTTTGTGGGAAAATATTGTCTTAGAGATTCCCTTAAAATTTACTAAGGTTACGGATCTCAGTGAATTTCATGGGGATGGATGGAAACTAGTTAGTGATGAGGCTAGAAAAGTAGAAGAGAATCCATTTAGTGAATTATTAAAAGATTTTGGAGAGGAGTGAAGATATGTTAAAGTTAGATATTCAATTATTTGCTGTACCATTCCGTAAAGTTTCAAAAACAAGAAAAAGAATGAGAAGAGCTCATAATGCTATGGATTTACCTGGTGTTACAAAATGTCCAACATGTGGAGAGATTGTAAAGCCACATCGTGTATGTAAGAAATGTGGAAGTTATAAAGGTAAACAAGTAGTAGAAATTGAAAAGAATGCTTAGGTATTCTTTTTTTATTGTCTAATTTTGTAATACTTTTGCTTTTTTCTTGTTTATTTTTTTTGCTTTTATTATAATTAGATTAGAAAGTAGAGGAAAATCGTGATGGAAGAAAGAGGAAAAAACTGGTTCCAAAAGCATAAGATGGGAGTATTTGTAGGGGTAAGTGCAGTCCTTATGTTAATAGGACTTTCTTATGCGTGGTTACAGTTAACTCTTAGAGGAACCAAAGAATTAACGATTCTAACAGCAGGCAGTCTAGAATTAGAGCTAGATGATACAATGACAGGAGGCATTTCTTTTATGGAAGCGGTTCCTGTTAGTGATGAAGATGGTTTATCTCAAGATGGTTATACTTTTACTTTGGAGAATAAGGGAAATGTAACCAGTGATTATACAATTTATTTAGATGATTTAGATCTAGCAGAAGGACAGAATAGAATGAGTGACTCTTTCATTAAATACCAACTTACAAAAGATGGCAGTGAAGTAGATTTACAACTATTAAATGCAATAGGTGCTAGTCCAAACAGAGTACTAGAAAGTGGAACGATTGCTCCTAAAGCAAAGTATATCTATACTTTAAAAATGTGGATAGATGAGAATGCTACGAATGAAGTGATGGAAACGATGTTTAAAGGACAACTTAGGATAGAAGCAATGCAGAATGTTCCCAAAACTTTATATACTGAAATAGCTAAAAATGCAGTACTAGATAACCAGGCAAGTGAGTTTGTAACAGCAAGTACAGGAATAGATTTTGGAAGTATTTCTTCTGATACCAATGGAAAAGGAGTCTATACTTTTGCTTCTACTAAAGATGAAAAGTATCCAGTTCATTATTATAGAGGGGCAGTGACGGATAACAATGTAAAGTTTGCAAATTTCTGTTGGAAGATAGTAAGAACTACTGAAACAGGTGGGGTAAAGCTCATTTATAATGGAAGTCCTGATGCAGAGGGAAAATGTACCAACACAACAGGAGAGGCAACGCAGATAGGAACAAGTGCATTTAATGAGACTTATAACTCTATAGAATCTGTAGGGTATATGGTGAATAATACGAGTGACTCTACTATCAAAGGTGTTATAGATACATGGTATCGTGATAATATGACAGGATATATTAGTAAGCTAGATGACGCAGTCTTTTGTAATGATCGAGGTTCTAGAGTAGATGGAAATTATGCTTATTTTGGTTCATATGATAGAGCTTATACCACACATAATCCAAGTCTTTCCTGTGTTAATGATGCAGATAAGTTTACAGTAAATGTATCAAATGGAAATGGATTATTAACTTATCCAGTGGCACTGTTAACGGCAGATGAGATTGTGTTATCTGGGGGAAAATATGGTACTGTTAATTCTACTTATTATTTATATACGAACGAGTATTGGTGGACTTTGTCGCCGTCTAGCTTCGGCAACAGCAGTGCTCACGGTCTCCGCGTCAATTCTAGTGGCAAACTGTTCAACTACGGTGTGAACAGCTCGTACGGTATTCGTCCCGCACTAGTTCTTGCATCTGGGACTAAAATAACCTCAGGAGATGGCACTAGTAATCATCCATTTGTGGTTGCTTAGTCATAAATACTTTGAGTACTGTTTTTGAACTGAACCCCAAAAGTTGGACAGTTTATAAATAGTTTCTAATTAGAGGATT
>CAMNSB010000079.1 GCA_946554325.1 uncultured Mycoplasmatota bacterium | reverse complement strand
ACTGTGCAAAGAAATGGTAACTGTTCTATTTCTTTTTCATGTTTTTATCCTGTTTATTTTCTCTAAAATTTTCCCTTGGGCTTCTATTACTTTATTCATCTGAAGCACACCTGGTATTTCTTTATTCAATACACAAGCATCCATTTCACCTATTGGATATACTTGATATAACTGTTCTGGGATCATATCTAAAAGAGCTTCATCTTCTAAAAATCTCTCGTACTTACCTTGTTCTAATAAAGTAAGAGAAGCAAGTTCTATAGGCATCTGATAGGAATTTTCAAAAAAATGATAGTACATATCTTCTATATTTCTATTTTTAACTTGTGTTCTTTGTGATATTAAATAATAATTTTGTTCAAAATGTTTTGGACGAAGATTCTCTATTTTTAAGCAAATTCCATTTTCTATACCATTTATATAGTCTTTTAAAAACAGATATTCTAAAAGAAATTCTTCTTTCTCTTTTCCATAATAGTAAGAGGGCCTCATCTCCATATCAAAGCCATTTTTTCTATTATAATAGCCACTATCTATCGCTTCTCCCTTTACTATTTTTTCAGCAAGAATACAATTTCCTGTTACGATATTATAGAACTTGTTTTCTTTTTTTGTTATTATCTCCTTTTTATATTCTTTTTCCTTTTCATAATCTCTTACTACCTTATATTCTAATATTTTATCTTGATCTAATTGATATAATTTCATCCATACCATCTCCACTTTTAGTATAACGAAACAGTATCAAAAAAGTCAAACAAAAAGAACTGTATTTTACATACAAATTCTATTTTGCTTCGATAATTAATTTGATAGCAGTACGTTCTTCTCCATCAATAGCAATATCTGTAAATGCAGGAATACATACTAAATTCTTTCCTGATGGTGCAACAAAACCTCTTGCAATGGCAATTGCTTTAATTGCCTGATTCAAAGCCCCTGCACCAACCGCTTGAATCTCTACACTACCCTTTTCTCTAAAAACATTGGCAAGTGCTCCTGCAACGCTATTGGGATTTGATTTTGACGAAACTTTAAGTGTTTCCATGACATTTCCTCCTTATATTTATAGTCACTATAAATATATGAAGAACATTTTGTGATATGACTAACTCATAATGAAAATTTAGGATACTACAAGTTCAATTCTATTTCCCCTATTTTTATTTAAAACAACCTGATACTTTTTCCCAGAAATCACACTTTCTGCATCAGAAATACTACCAAAAATATCAACAATCTCTCCATAATCGGAAAAATGACCTACTTGAGTGGAAACAATCAAAGAATAAGTACCCTTTTCTACCTTAGATAAATTAATCATCTTATCATACCAAGCGTAAGTTTTGCTCTTCAAATCTGCAGAAGAGACCTCATAACTACCATGAGCAGTAGAACCTAAATCATAAGAATATCGTTTAAATGTCTTTGTATTTTCTAAATATAATTTTCTACTAATCTGCTTTTGATTTCCATAATCCATTCCATAATTATAAGAAGTACCAACAACTCTTAATTGACCTTCCAAAAAGGAAATAGAATCATAATTATTAATCATATTACGATAAGAATCTGGATAACTAGTAGTAATCACTCCCCCATCACGAATACTAAGATCAACATTTTTTATTTTACGAGTCAAATCCACTTGAAAGCTATATCCTTTTTTATCATCCTCTGCCCGTCTATCAATCTGATTATTAAAGAAATTATTAACTACTTCATAAGAATAATAACTATCAGTAGAAGCCTTCATATATAAACTATAATCATCCTGAGGAATAGAAGAAAAATCTAATTCTCCTTGAAACCAACTATAAGTATAATCATACTTTTCTTTTTCAAGTTCATATGGCATATTTTTTAACATACGATTAACGGAGATAGAATAAGATTTTTTAGGATCAGTTTTACTAACAAGTACAAATTCATAATGAATAGGTACTTCTTTTTTATTATCAATACCAAGTATTTTTAAATACCCTGTAATCGTATATCTTTTTTTCTTCTCGTTCCAAGTAATCTCTTCTAATTGAAACTCTCCTTCTTTTTCAATTAACTTTTTCTTAGTAACTTCTACTATAATTTCTGAAGTAACGATATGATGATAAGAGTCTTCCACTTGATAAATAACAGAATATTTTCCTACTTTAGTAGTATCAACATTATTTTGAATGACTTTTATTTTGCTAGTTAAATCACCATCTTCTTTATCAAAAGCACGAACCCCTGAAGTAGCATCAAAAGAAGAATTAATTGGGATGATTTTGTTACTAGCAGAAATAACTGGTAATGCATCTTCTACAACTGAGACTGTAATTTCTTTTTTAAACTTTTGATTTTGTTTCGTAATCACTTGATAAATAACAGAATACTTTCCTACTTTAGTAGTATCTACAGAATTAGAAATAACAGAAACATTCTGAGTTAAATCACCATCTTCCTTATCAGATACGAAAACACCTTTTAATGGATCAAATACTCCTCCAACTACAATTTCTGTATCTTCTACCGAGAAAACAGGATCAGAATTAGGAAGAACTTCTACTGAAATCTGTTTTTTAGTATCAATCCCCTCTTTATCTACAACCTGATAAGAAACAAAATAAACTCCTACCTTAGAGGTATTGACATTATTAGAAAGTATAACAATATTTTTTGTCAAATCGCCATCTTCTTTATCAGTTGCTCTAACACCTTCCAAAGCATCATAGGTCTCTCCTTGTAATATCTTTTTGCCTTCTGCATGAATCACAGGAGGATTATTAGAAGAATCAGCAATCTCATCTTTTTTACTATCACTATGATAAATAGAAACACTAGCCTGTGTATCTTTTGCTAAAATATATCCATAGCTATTAGAATCTCCTTCTAAATTAACAGGAATCTTAAACCAAACTTTTCCACTAACATTTAAAGTATCTAAAATAGGAAAATAACTATTAGTATATTGGCCCCCAATCACAGTAGAAGAAGAATCTACGGTATTATAATTAACCCAAGCAAACTCTCCTGATAACTTAACAGTCTCACGCCCATAATCACTGCTAACAAACTCAATACTATCAGAAGAAACCCAATGTTTTTGATCATACTTGTAATTAGAAGTAATAAGATAAGCAACTACCTTTCCCTGAGCATTATAACAAGCACTATAAACCATGACATATTTATCTTTTAATACATTCTTAGAAGTCTTTTGACTAAGAGAAGAATCATAATAATAAGCACTAGTTTTAATAGTTTTAGCAACCCTTGGAGTAAAAGTAGTCCCACTCGTATATAAATCATAAGTATAACGACTATCTTTAAATGAAGTAACATCATTTGGAGAAATATAACCATTTTTTCCCTTATTAATTTTTGTAACATAACAAGCAGGAATATAAACATAAGCACTATCCCAACGATAATCACTATAAGCATACAATTGATTACTATTACTATCGATATTTAAATCACTCACTATTTTATACCACTTATTATTACCATTAACACTGCTTCCCTCTACTTCATCCACAATAATGAAAGAAGTATCCAAATAATTCAAATGATAAACGATTTTACTACTTGTAAAAGGAGCACTATAAGCACCTATTCCCACTGTATGATTGACCCCTAATTGATAATAATCATAGTCCTGAAAACCATAGTAGTGATCCATCGCATAATAATTAGAAGCCATCTTCTCACTCCAATAAGGATCTGATGCATACTTCACATTCATTCCAATTCCCTTATTTCCAAAAACACTACTACGATATCTAGAATCAAAAGGATTCGCATAACCATAAGTAATCCATTTAGAAGCATATCCTAAAATACTAGAAGCAAAACTAGCATACCAAGTGGCCGCTTCATACGGATTAGAATCTACTGCATTAAGTCCAAATCCATTATTCTTATTAATAGCAAGATTACTCGTTCCATTACCCGTCTCATTGCGACTTAAACTAAGAGAAAGAATAGCATTCACTCCAAATTTTTCCTGTGCATAATAGAAAAAAGTTCCCTTTCCATATAATCTAGAAGTACCACTTTTTGCCTTATCTCCATAAACATCTTGCATGTACCCCAACCCATCACGAATATAAGAATCAATATTAACACTAGAATAACTTGTTTTAGAATGATTAGGTAAATACATATAATAATTATAGTAAGGATTACTTGCATTCACTGCACGCAAATGGGTATTGCTTTTATAATCTTTTAACATATCAAGACGTGTTTTATAAAAGTATTTTCCATCATAACTATAATAAGTTCCAGCAGAAACACCACTAGGCTTAGGACCAATCATACGTCCTGAATTACCAGAATAAGTATTTTGAATTTTAGCAACATAATTATGTCTTATATAATCATTTGTAATGGTATAACTAGTAGAAGACTTTACCCAATTAAGGGGAACAATCTCATAATCCCCTGGATTTACCCATCCATCATAAGAGGCTGTTTTTAGATGAGCGACTTTATTAGGAATATGAACAGAAAGAAAGGCCCCATCTACTCCTCCATATAAAGAACCATTATCCATATAATTATTAGGTCTAGTCTCATCTTTCTCATCTTGATAATAATAAGTAATCGCTTCAGGATTCACGGTTAAATCCATTAAGGCATACTGAGCATCCACAAGACTAGTAGTCCCATTTTTTCTCTCAAAAATAATTAAATCATCTGCCCCATTAGAGAGCATAGCAGAATGAGCATCATAAAAACTATTATAACAAGCAACATGAGCTGCATTTCCATCACTATGAGCCCCTGCTAGTTCATATTTTCCATCCCCACAAATATTACGGTTTTTATACTGTTCTTTTGTTAATGCCAAAACAGAAGAAGCATCGAAACAAGAAAAACATATGAAAAATAAAATAACAATAAAAATCTTTTTCATCCCATCCTCCTATTCTTTAAGTTTATTGTAACAAAATATGACAAAAAAGTATAGAAAACCATTCTTTTTTTTACGAACTTGACACCTGTAATTTGCAAAATTTCAAGTAGAAAGTGGAATTTTTGATAAAAAAGTGTAAAGTAATG
>CAMNSB010000078.1 GCA_946554325.1 uncultured Mycoplasmatota bacterium | reverse complement strand
TACGTACTTCTGGATTAATTGGATGTGCAATATCACGATATGCACCAGTAGCAGTTTTACGACTAGGCATAGCAATAAACAAACCATTATCTCCTTCAATAACACGTATATCATGAACTGCAAAACTATCATCTAATAAGACAGATGCAATTCCTTTCATACGTGAACCTTCTTTTTCAACTTTACGTACATTTACAGATGTAATTTTCATATGTTTTCCTCCCTCTAAAGTCTACAACTTTATAATACCATTTTATAATAAGAGTTTACAAAAAGCAACCATTTTTACACATATAGACACTAAAATATTATAAAAACCTAATCTATAATTTCTAAACTCTCAGTCAAAATATCGCTATAACTAAAAGATTTAATACGACTTACCTCATCTGTAGTCTGAATAATAAAGATAGCAGGATAAGCCCCTACAATTTTTCCAGAAAATTCCTCTACTTGATTTCGACTGCCATTAAATTTAAACTTTTTCTCTTGATTAGAGTTTTCCTTAACCATTTCACGCACTTTCTCTATTGTCATCTTGGATACCCCACATACATTGTTCCCATAGTAATAATACCACCAATGCCATCACTACCATACTTCGTCTTTTCGATTAAGGAAATCAAATCAATACTTTTATTCTTCTCAGCAAGAGCAATACTAGAGGCAATAATAGCAGGATCCAAAGCATGAATATTAATTCTCTTAGGACTTGAGGCAAAATTCGCTCCAGCCTTAATTAATCCTTCATAATTAGATTGACAAGCACCAGCAATAACAATAAGCTCATCTTGACTTTTCTCATACTCACGTATCTGTTTTACCGCTCTAATAAAGCTAGAACTATTTTGATAACTATCTTCTTTCCTCTGGTTATAAGAATCATGACCAGTAATTACAACAATATCAGGATTATAATCACGAACCCACTGTACTATATGCTGATATACTTCACTCTCACTCATCTTAACACCATAAGCCTTAATATTTAAATCTCTATAAAACCTCATACAACGATCTAAATAATCAGAATCTCCATCTGCTGACGCTTGTTAAATAACTAAATATAAAATTTACCTTTCTGATAAATATAGATTTAATAAAGATAAGTAGACCTGGTTATATAGTTATCTTATCTTTCATCAAATAAATTGAAACAAAATACTTCTTAATATAATTTAATTTCTTTTGGTTTGTCTATTCCAAACTTAAATGAAATCTCTATAGTATGATCTTTATAAATAATAATTTTATCGATCAAATCTCGTATAACATCATTGATCAAATTCTCACCACTTATAAACTTATTATATTTTTCTAATAATTCTTGTTTTCTGAGCACCTCGTTTTTTGACTCTATAACTTCCTTCAATAACTTTTCGGATTGTTCCTTGAGTAGTGATTCCGCTTCCTTTTTTTCAATAAACTCATCCAAGCAAATTTCCCCAGTTGTTTTTTTTAAATATAAGTTTCTAATATTAGTATTATGAAGTTCTATCTTTTCTTTTAACTGAGCAATTTTTAAATTAGGTCTTTCTTCTTTTAATAATTTTTTTATTGCTCTTGTAGTTATCTCATCTTTATCAATATATGAGTTAATTAAACCTTTTAATGTATTAGTAACTATTAATTGAAGCTTAGAATCTGCAACAGTCCTATTAGAACAACGCTTCCTATCATTTACTCTTGTACATACAAAATGATGCTTAATATTATTATTTTCTCTTTTTCTTCTACAAACAGTCATAGTATTACCACATTCACCACATATGACTAATTTACTAAATAAACCACTATAATCGTTTTTTTCTTTTCGCTTCATTATTTTTAATCGATTATTTGCCTCATCAAACAACTCTTCCGTTATGATTACAGGATGACAATGCTCAATTGTTTCACGATCTCTTATTGGAATAAAATCTCTTTTCTTCTGATGATAATCCCTCTTAGAAGATTTTCTTTTCACAATTTTACCCATATATGTTTTATTTTTTAGTATTCTATAAATAATTTTATCTGACCAGTCAAAATAGTATTTTTTCTTTTCACTTTGCGTCATATTCATATAAATAATGGGTGGTGTTATCTCATCTTTATTTAATCCATCCGCAACCTCACTTCTTGTCCTTCCACTTGCTACCTCAGAAAATATTCTTTTTACAATGCCTGCTGAATACTCATCGATTTCTAATGTCCTTCTGCCATTTTCCTTTTTAATTCTATAACCATAAGGTGGTAGGGGCCCAATAAATTGTCCCTCCTCTGTTTTTGCCTCTGCTACCTGCTTTCTTTTTGTTGATACCTCTTTCACATACCGATCATTGATAAGTGCTTTTATTTCCATCATAATTTGTTGTTCACAAACATCAGGACGATCACTATCAAACTGGTCATTGATAGCAATATACCTAACATTATTTCTAGGAAAATACTCTCCTATATAATAAGCAGTTTCTATAAAGTTCCTACCAAGTCTAGACATATCTTTCGTTATAACAGTTCCAACACTTCCACTTTCTATATCATCTTTTAACTTCTCAAATGCTGGTCTATCAAAATTAGCACCAGAAAAGCCATCATCAATATATTCCTTATCAATATGAAGCCCTATTTCCTTAGTATAAGATTTAATAATTGATAACTGATGATAAATACTGGAAGAAAATTGTTTTAACTTATTAATATCTTCTTGAGATAATCTTCCATAAGCAACAGTCAATTTATTACTCATTAATAGCCCCCATTAAGGTTAAAATTAAAGAATATTTTTACTGTTTTATCCTCTTTAATTTCAATTTTATTCACAAATATTTTAATCATTTCTTTACCAAAACTTTTAACTTTCAAAAAATTATCAATATACTTTTGCTTCGTTTTTTCATCTGTTAATAAATTTTTAGATTCACTAATTGAAGTTTCTAAATTAGATATTTTCACATCACATTCTCTTCTGTCTTTTTCTAACTCATTTTTAATTCCAAGAAACTCTTCTAGTGATATCACACCAGAAGCTTTATCTTTATATAAGTCACTGATTGCTTTATCAAGAGTAATTATTTTAGATTGAATACGATTTAATGCTGTTACGTATTCACTTAATATGTCAGAAGCCCCCAAAACGGTTTCATATTTTTCTGATAAATCTTCCACCTTAGAATACTTTAACAAAATAGTTCTAATTTGACCCAATACAATGTTATTTAAGTCTTCTTCTCTATAATAGTGCATAGAACAAACTCCATTCCTATAAGTAGCATAAGTTCTACACAAATAAATTGGTGTAACAATTTCAGAACCAGTCTGTTTTTTAACTCTTCTCACAGACATAGTACAACCACAATCAGCACATACAACAAGCCCCTTCAATAAATAATCATATTTTCTATGTCTAATATCATTTTTACTTTTTGAAGAATTTACTCGTTCAAATAGTTCCTTAGATATTAATGCAGGAATTGCATTTTTTTTAATAATCCATTTGCTTTTAGGAAGTAATTTCTTCTTTTTTGATTTAAGACTTACTCTCTCATATTTCCCCTGTATTAAAGTCCCAATATAATTTTCATTTTGTAATAAATGCTTTACTGTAGAAGCTTTCCATAAATTCGTGGTAATGGTTGTCCTTTTTAGTTTTTTCCCTCTATATACATCTGGAGGTAATATTCCTTGATCTGTTAAATATCTTGCAATCATTCCTTCTGTATCACCATTATCCTTCATTTCAAAAATCCTAGATACTACTGGTGCAGCATATTCATCAATAACAAGCTTTTTACTATTCTCTTCGGACCGCTTATAACCATAAGGTACAGTTCCAGAAACAAAATCACCATTTTTCATCATATCATGTCTTACACTCTTAATTTTCTTTGATATATCTTTTAAATACATATCATTGATAACTGCCTTAAAGGGCAACATATCTTCAGATCCATTCGGATTTAAAGTATCATAATTATCTAATATAGCAATATATCTAATATCACGTTCTGGAAAGTATTTAAAAACATAATTTCCTGTCTCTATAAACTCCCTTCCAAGTCTAGACATATCTTTCGTTATAACACAATTGATAACACCATTTTCAATATCATTTATAAGTCTCTTAAATCCTGGTCTATCAAAATTCCCACCAGAACATCCATCATCAATATAGTAATCATATATTTCAATATTATTTTTTAGGGCATATTCTTTTATAAAGGCTCTTTGATTAGCAATACTAATACTTTCAACATTACCTTTTTTATCCTCTATTGAAAGTCTCAAATAAGCTCCCGCCCGATATGTTTGTTTAGTTAAGTAATCGACCATTTAAAACCTCACTTTCTCTTAACCAACTTCCCATAATCCAGTCATTATAAAATATCTCTAAATAAATTACAAATACAAAATTTATAGATTTTCTGTATTTAGTAAAGTAGACCTCAAATATCTTTCAAAGGCTTCAAGTATCTTATCATTTATGGATGGTGCATTATCATCATATACACATACAACTAATTCCCTATTTTCCTCTTTCATAATCTGCCTCCCATAAAGTTTATGAACAAGAAACAAATTTAATGAAAAAAAGATATACCTTTCGCTGAAAAATTCAACTTTTATTGTATATCTTTTTTACTATTATTAATCTTTTGTTATCTAAGTTCTGGATAACCCTTATCAGAAAGATTATCTAAATTCCAAAGAGTCTCATCAAAACCTAGATCTTTATAAAATTGTGCATTCAAATTGTTTTTAGAAACACTGATAAGTTTTCCCTTAGTATTATCACTAACTCTACTTGAACCAGTCTCTTCTAAAACCTCATAACAATTGCTTAAAGCAGCAAGTATTTGTGCTTCAACTGCACCAGTAAATTTATATGGTATAAACTCAGTACCATCAGTTGCAACATATCCAGTCATATTACCAAAAGCAATGGTGTTTTTAACAACTGGAGTATTATAAATATTACCAATCACAGAAGCATTAAATACACTATTTCCAAGATTATTATAAGTGTTACTTGTTTTATTAACGGATACGTCAGTAACAACATTTTCTACAATTGATCCATTTTGTTGTAGTGCACCAACAAGTCCTCCATTTTCTGTTGAAGTTACATTAAGAGTTCCTTGAACAAAAACATTAGAAATCTTTCCACCATATTTACGTCCAAC
>CAMNSB010000077.1 GCA_946554325.1 uncultured Mycoplasmatota bacterium | reverse complement strand
ACCGGGAGGTCGTGCAAGCGGCGCAGGGGTTCGAATCCCTTTTCCTCCGCCATTAATATCGCGGGATGGAGCAGTTCGGTAGCTCGTTGGGCTCATAACCCAAAGGTCAGAGGTTCAAATCCTCTTCCCGCAACCAATTTGGTTCCATGGTGCAGCTGGTTAACACGTCTGCCTGTCACGCAGAAGATCGCGGGTTCGAGTCCCGTTGGAACCGCCAGTTTGATTCAATCGTTCTTTTATAGAACTTTGATATATAATTCTTACTTGAATTTTAATTTATGAACTTATTGTGGACAAAGTGTACAAGACGCATTTTGCTCCACTTGTTCTTATTTGAATTCATTTTTAAGTAAAAACGGCTTCATAGCTCAGTCGGTAGAGCAAGGGACTGAAAATCCCTGTGTCGCTGGTTCGATTCCCGCTGGAGCCACCATTTTATTTATTGAGACAATTTAATTCGGTAGCTAAACAAAAGAGTCTTGCGCTCGTAGCTCAGTTGGATAGAGTGTTTGGCTACGAACCAAAAGGTCAGGGGTTCGAATCCCTTCGAGCGCACCATTTAGAATTTAACCCTTATTTTATTAAGGGTTTTATTGTGTTTGTAATGCTTTATCTCTTGATGATTTCTTGCTGTTTTCTAAATTAGTTTTGTAATATAAATAAAGTCTGTCAAACTAATAGTTAGTTATATAAGAGATGATTTTGTGATTATAAATGAAATTGTTGCAAAAGCATTATCTGGAAGTAAGGCTAAAGTAATTTCTGGAAAATGTGTAGAACCAATAAATTCATATATTGGGTGAGTAAAGTGACTATCTTATGAATCAAAATATGAAAGGCAAATGATAGATTTCATAGATGGAAAAGCAAGTTTAGAATTTTTTTATGAGGAACAGTATATGATGGTCTATGATTATATGCATAGTGAATCAATTGACAGTTTAATGATAAGTAAACCATCTTCACCAGAATTTGTTCATGCGAATGAAAAAATAACTCATTTTAGTAAATTGTCAAGGGAAGAATCAAGAAAAAAGTTCGAGAGAAACAAGTAGAAGCTTTTTACGATCAATTATCTATGATAGATTCCTATGTTTTGTATATGATATCAAACATTGACTATGCTAGAAGTTTAGGAAAATTAGATAAAGAAATAGTTGCACAAATTAGTATGAATAATGTGATTGTAGGGAGAACTTAATACTATGCATCCCAATCATGCTCTAGTATAAAGTAAATAAAAACTCTGTCTCTTTAATAGAATCAATATTAAGTCCAATCTTTTTCACTATCTTTTCTTACCTGTGTTTGACTTTACTAACAAAAAGATGGTATAATATAGCAACAAAAAAAGGGGTTGATATGTCTTTGTTAACCAATATGCCATATAAAGAAAATTATATTTTAAAAGATGATTTGACTTTTCAAATGAGAAAGCAACGGATTACTGTAACAAAGTATTTTTGTGACTCTGATGTTCACGATCGTTATTATTTGAGGGCAAATACGAAAAATCATGATGGAAAAACGCTAAATCAAGGTTATCTATATTTCTATTTAAATCCTGAAAAGCGACAAAGTAACTTTATTGGAGTAAGTGTTTCCGAAGAGTACCGAAACTGTGGAATGGCATCTTTGTTAATTGCTAATTGGATTGAACTTTGTTTAGATGATGGTATCTTAAATTTAGAAACCATTCCAAAACAGAGAAAATCTTTTGTGCTATATCTTTTGAAAAAATATGCTTTTGAGTTAAATGATTTAAATACTTATCAAACTTCTACAAGAGTTGTTCATATATGTAGAAAAGAAAATGATAATGGAAAGTATATTATGTTTGAAAATAAACAGGAAGAAAAACGTTTTCAAAGTAGTAATATTATGAGAAGTGATAATTATAGTATTGTTACTAGGGAAGATGATATACAAGTTTTAGATAGCGTAGTTTTAGGATCTCCTTATTTCTTACAGGATTCTGAGAAAGCTTATCAAAAATCATTACAAGTCTATCATAAACATAAATAATAAAAAAGATTGTCTACCAATCAATTTATATGTTATATTTGTAATAGCTTGTGAGAATGGCGGAATGGTAGACGCGCTACTTTGAGGGGGTAGTGAATTTTAGATTCGTGAGAGTTCAAATCTCTTTTCTCACACCATTGAGCAATCTATTCTAACTTTTGTTAGATTTAAACATATAGTATCAACTTCAAAAAGAGGTTGATTTTTTGCATTTAAGAAAAGAAAGGAATAGATTTAGATGATTAAATTAAAAACAAAAGAATTACATTTTGATGAGGAATTAAAAAAGAAGATAGAGTTTATTTGTGATTTTTGTAATACAAAACCTACAATCATAAATGGTAGTATTAAAAACATAGAACACACAAATTTGAACTATATAGAACCTCATAGAGTTATTATTAAAGGTATTACTTTTCTAGTTTTTAATTATTCTAAAACTATATATGTTGGAAGTCTAGCAAATTCCCTAGAAATAAAAGATTTAGAAAGTTTTATTAAATCATTAGATTAAATGTATTAAAACTTAATCAACTTCTCTTAAAATGGCTTTAAATAGGCAAAAAATGGTAATTATGTCTTGACTTTAAAGTTTAAATATCTATAATAAGTAACCAAGAAACAAGTTTTATGTTTTTGGGGGTTAATATGAAACGAAGTTTAAATGATATTAATACAACTTATTTAGATTTTAAGAGGTGTCAAAGACATAAAAAAATTTAATGTGTCTTTGTCGCCTCTTTTTTGGTGATAAAGAATAAAGGAGGATTAAAAAATATGAATGAAGAAAAGAAAATTGCAGGGCTGTATATTCGTGTAAGTACAGAAGATCAAAAAAGAGAGGGATTTAGTTTACCAGAACAAGAAAAACGATTAAGGGCAATGTGTGAGTATAAAGGTTATGAGATTTATAAAGTATATGAAGATGCAGGAATAAGTGCAAAAACTGGAAATAAAAGGCCAGCATTTGAAGAATTATTACAAGACATTAAAGATAAAAAATATAATACGATTGTGGTTTTAAAATTAGATAGATTAACTAGAAGTGTTTATGATATGGAACATATTATGAAATTTTTAGATGAAAACAATGCTTATCTTGATTGTGCGAATGATGATATAAATACTACTAATGCTAATGGTAAAATGGTGGCAAGACTTTTAACAACAGTATCACAAAACGAAATAGAAAGAACAAGTGAGAGAACTAAAATAGGTTTAGCAGGTGCTATAAAAGTTGGTCATATTCCTCACAAAAGTCCCTTTGGATATAAACGAGAAGGAAAAATATTAGTACCAGATTTAGCAACTAAAGATATAATTGTTAGAATATTTAATTTGTACTATGAGGGTAATTCTTATCAAACTATTGCTAATTTATTTAACAAAGAAGAAGTATTAGGTAAAACAAATTGGTATGATTCAACAATTATGAGAATACTTGAAAATGAAATTTACAAGGGAGATTTTGTTCATGGTAAAAGAACAAAAAATCCAGTTTATTATAGTGATGTAGTTGAACCTATTGTATCAAAAGAATTATGGGAGTCATGCCAAGTACAACAAAAGAAAAATTCAAGAAGTTATAAAAGAACTTTAACATATATCTTCTTACAAAAACTATGTTGTCCAAAATGTGGAAGAATTCTAGGTGGTAAAGCAACAACTAAAAAGAATGGAAACTCTTACTATTACTACTATTGTAATGATTGTAAATTAACAATCAAAGAAACTGAAATTGAAAAAGAGATTGAGCATTTTATTGATGATATTAATGAATATGATAGTGTTGTTAATCAAACACTACTTCCTATGATTAAAACGAAAATAGAAAATCCAAAAGAAGATATCCAAAAGGAAATATCAAATCAAAATCAAAAATTAGATAGAATTAAAAAAGCATATGTTAATGGTACATTTAAGTTAGAAGAATATGATGAGGAAAGAAAAATAGTTGAAACAACAATTACTGAATTAGAAGGCAGATTAAAAGAATGTGAAATATGTGAAGATTTAAGTTTAACACCAGATGATATATTGATTAAAAGAGATATAGATTATATCAATAAATTACTATACCCTAAAGAATATCAAGAAAATAATTTATCTTGGAGCGAACTTACAAGAGAAGAAAAACAAGATTTAGTAATGAGATATATTGATGAAATAAAATTAAAAGAAAGTTCTAATCATAAGTGCAAAGTTGACGAAATTTTATTTAGAGAGAATATGTGTAATACTTGTAATGAATTATATGATTCTGGTTATTTAGATAAAAAAGATTATGCTTTAATTGGTAATGTAGTTACAAAATTAAGATTTAGTGAGTATCTACCATTTGATAAAGTATCAGAGCATATTTTTAGATTAAGAGAATTTTACAATGTTGGTTATTATGAAGCAACTTACTATTATCAAGATAAAGTAATGTTCTTCAATTATTACAACGAAAGAAGAATTGTTAGAATATTTCCATTAGAGGATTATAAGAAAATGGATAAAATAGAACAATTAAAACTTGGAGTTATTTATGTTAATGATGGAGATAAATCAATATTAGAAAATGAAGAAGATGTGTTTGAATACCTACCACCAGTTGTTAATTCTACTGAATATGAATTAGATGAAGAAACGAGAAAAAAGAGAGAACAAATTGAAAAAGAATGGAATGAGTTAAAGAATAATAAATAAAATTTTTTGCTAACTTTTTTCTAAAAAAAGTTATAACAATCGTGGTAAGTTTTGTTTGCAAAGCAAATGAAATTAGCGATAGATTGTTAAATAAAATTATGAGAACTTATACTTACGAAGTTTGTAAAAGTACGAATGATTTTAAAAGATAAAATAAAAAGCCATGCTTATTATTTTATCTAAAGTCTTATGTAGTTTTAATGCTTTACGAAGTTTAGCATTATTACGAAATAAGACAGGTGGATTCTAAGGTTGCCTAAACCTTAGCCCCCATATTTTGATACTTGTGTCAAAATATATAGGGGGTATCTACAGAAAACTATCCACAGTTAAGTCAATAAAAACCCAACACCTTGTAACCTTATAAATTATTAATACAATTTACTAAAAGAGGTACTTATAAAAATAATAATCTTAGTAAAGAATAACCCGATTTTCATTTTTGAAACAATTTTTGAACAGTGAAAAAAGCAGTAAAAAAAATGAAAATCGGGGCTTCGCCCAATAAGGTTATCTTTTTATAATGTATGAATAATAACTATACTCTATACAAGAATAAATATCTTTCTATTATGAAAAAAGGGGCCTTTTTGTTCCTTACAATAAACTAGGTATTTTATAAAAGAATAGTTACTTACAATTAAAAAGA
>CAMNSB010000076.1 GCA_946554325.1 uncultured Mycoplasmatota bacterium | reverse complement strand
CGACTTGATTCACTTTTTTTATATAGAAATGTTTCACATCTATTGTAACTCTACAGCAACTTTTAAAAAATTGAATGTATTTCTTTTAAAATTTCATTTCCTATGTTATTATTATGGTAGGTTAGAAGAATAAGAGGTGGAATTTGTGATTATTTATTTTTTAGAGTTAAATAAAATTTATACATTTAAACTTCCTCTTACTGTTTCTGGAAACTATATTTTATCTGATTATGATTCTAATGGTAATAAGCGTAGTTTGGTTAGTGTTAGTGCTTCTAATGGTAAATGGATTATGCGAGATAATGATGAGGTTAAAATCTATTATAACCAAATGTATAATACAGAGATGGAACTTTCTTTATATACCTTTTATCAATTAGTTGTTTATGGTACAGAAAGTGTTTTAATGTATGTTGCACCTGTTTATGATCCTTCTTTTACTTGTCGTTCTGTAGTTCCCAATTCTGTTATTACTTTTGGTAATTCTGAGTGTGATATTAATTTTCCTGTACTTTCCAGTAAGCAATTAGAAATTCATTATACAAATGGTAATTTTTCTCTTAAAAATTTACAATCTAGTATCCCTGTTTATGTCAATAATATAAGAAAAGAGGAAACTACTCTTAAAAATTTTGATATTATTTTTGTTATGGGACTTCGAATTGTCATACTTGGTTCTAATATTTATGTTAATAATCCTAATCAATTAGTGATTGCTATGTCTAGTAAGTTTAGTAATCCAGTTTATAATTTAGCAGTACAAGATGTTGTTGCAAATGCAGACTTTTATAAAGATTTTTATGAAGAAAAAGACTATTTCTTTAAGACACCTGTATTTCAAAATGCACTTGAAAAATTAGAAATGACTATTGCCCCTCCACCTGAGAAGTATAGGAATCAAAAAGATCCCTTATTTCTAACTATTATTCCTTCTATTATCATGGAAGCTTCATCTCTTCTAATGGGATATTATGCTTTTTTAAATATTAGTAAAGGTGGTGGCACTTTTCAGGACAATTTTATGACTATCATGATGTGTGTTGGTATGCTAGTTTCTGGTTTGGTGTGGCCTTTTATTGAAAGATTTTATGAAAAGTTTGTTGAAGTTAAAAATGAGAGAAAGAGAGTTAAAAAATATACAAAATATTTGAAAAAGAAAGAAGAAATATTTAAAAAAGCGATTAATTTACAGAAGGCTACCTTAATTGGGAGATATTTATCTTTAGAAGAATGTCGGGATGCTATTTATAAAAGAAATCCTAATTTATTTTCTAGGAACTATGATGGAGAGTACTTTTTATCGATTCGATTAGGTGTTGGTAATGTTCCTCTTTATAGTGAAATTTCTTATGAGGCTCCAGAATATAGTGAAGAAAGTGATAAACTTCGAGATAATGTCGATAAACTTATTGAACAATATAAGTATTTGCCAGAAACACCCTATTATTTATCGCTTTATGAGAAAAATATTTTGGCCTTTATTGGACCAGATCATTTAAAAATGCATTATTTAGATGCTGTTGTGTTACAATTAATTGCTTATCATAGTTATACAGAGTTAAAAATTGTTCTTTTATCAGATAGTGCGATTTCTTCTACGTTTAATTATTTAAAAAATTCTAATTTTTGTTGGAATAATGAGAGAAGTTTTCGGCTTTTTGCAAATTCTTATGAAGATGGTTTGATGGTTTCTGATTATTTAGAAAGAGAGTTTGCTCTTCGAACTCAAAATAATAATGATTCTGGATCTTCAAAAGATAAGAAGAAGCTACCTTATTATTTAATATTATCGGATAACATTACAATTTATCGTAATTTGAAGATTATTGATGATGTTTTGGAACAAAAAGATAATATTGGTTTTGGTCTTATTATGTTTGATTCTAAGGTTACGAATATTCCTGATGGTTGTGAGAATTTTGTGAATTATACAGAACATGAGGGATATTACTTTCGATCAGAAATGACTGCTAATAATATTTCTAAATTTGTACCTGAGTTTGTTGGAGTAAACTATCATAATATTAATATGGAACAATCTATTTCACTTCTTTCTAATATACCACTTCGGGTAGAAGTTAGTGATTCTGGTTCATTACCAGATAATCTTGGTTTTTTAGAAATGTATGGAGTTGGAAATATTGAGCAGTTAAATATTTTAAATAGATGGCAGACTTCTAATATTGTTAATAGCTTAATGACTCCTATTGGAGTGGATACGAATGGTAATCTTTTAAATCTTGATTTACATGAGAAAAAGCATGGGCCACATGGATTAATTGCGGGAACTACTGGTTCTGGTAAATCGGAGTGTATTGTTACTTATCTTTTATCTCTTGCTGTTAATTATAGTCCTTATGAAGTTCAGTTTATTTTGATTGACTATAAAGGAGGAGGTCTTGCTGGTGCTTTTGAAAATCGTAAGACTGGAGTGAAACTTCCTCACTTAGTGGGAACGATTACTAACCTTGATAAAAGTGAGATGAATCGTACCTTAGTCTCTATTAAGAGTGAACTTCAGCGAAGACAGAAAATTTTTAACGAGGCGAAGGAAAAATTAAATACGGGTACCATTGATATTTATAAATATCAAAGGCTTGTACGTGATGGAAAACTAGCTCTTCCTCTTGCTCATTTATTTATTGTTTGTGATGAATTCGCAGAGCTTAAAGCACAACAACCTGATTTTATGGATGAATTAGTTTCGGCAGCACGTATTGGACGTAGTTTAGGAGTTCATTTAATTCTTGCTACTCAAAAGCCAAGTGGTGTTGTGGATGAGCAGATTTGGTCTAACTCAAAATTTAAAATTTGTTGTAAAGTGCAAACAGTAGAGGATAGTAATGAGATGATTCAAAAGCCTGATGCAGCTTATATTAAAGAGGCAGGACGATTCTACTTGTTGGTTGGAAATGATGAATATTTTGTAAAAGGACAGTCTGCTTATACTGGAACTAGTTATGTTCCATCTGATAAAATTAATTCTAAGTTTTCAACGGATGTTGATTTTGTTAATCATTTAGGAGAAATTGTTAAATCTGTTTCTAAGGATGATCAAAAGGATACTAATAAAGTTAGTTTAGGGGAAGAACTTATCAATATTTCTAGCTATATTGTTGAACTTGCTAATAAGACTAATTTTAAGTATCAACAATTGTGGCTTGATAATGTTCCTAAAATTTTATATTTAGATGATGCCTGTAAAAAATATAATGTAGAAGTAAAACCATTTGATATTAATCCACTGATTGGAGAATATGATGATCCAGAGAATCAAGCTCAAGGATATGTATCATTACCAATTACATTGGCAGGCAATACTTATATTGTTGGTGGTAATGGAATGGGTAAAAACACTTTAATGTCTGCTATTTTATATTCTAGTGCTATTAATCATAGACCTGAAGAAGTTAATTTTTATATTATTGATTTAGGATCTGAAAAGTTGAGAAAATTTTCTAGGTTGCCGCATGTTGGTGATGTGTTGGGTATTAATGATAAAAATAAAATTTCATATTTATTATATATGTTATTACAAGAGATGGATAATAGAAAGAATTATTATTCACAAAATAGTGGAGATTTTTTATCTGATGTAAAATCTGGTAAAAGTATTTTTCCTAATATCATTGTTATGATTTATGATATGGAGGTTTTTAGAGATTCATTTGAGGAAATGTATGATGAGTTATTTGTTTCATTAACTAGAAACTGTTCTAAATATGGTATTTATTTTATTGTTTCTGGTGCAACTTCATCTTCTCTGGGTTATAGCTGTGAAAATAATTTTCCTCAGCGCTTAGTTCTTAATTTAGTTGATTCTTCAGATTATTCTTCTTTCTTTTCTGATTTTCATATACCTTCTAGAAATCCTGGAAGGGGTCTTGTTAATATAGATGGCAAATGCTTAGAGTTTCAAAGTGTGATTATCTTTAATGAGGATGAAGAACATGAAAAGTTATCTTATGCAATTTCTATACTAGCTAAGGCCTTTCCCAATAGAGCTAAACCTGTTCCTGATGTTCCAAAGCGATTAGCATTTAATTATTTAAGTGAATATCTTGGGGATTTAAATAGAGTTCCGTTAGGCGTTAATCTATTAACTGCTCAAATTGGATTATTCGATTTTTCTAATAAAATTACTTTGCTTTCTGGCGATAATTCACTTAATCTTTCTAAATTTTTGAGTTTTTTAGTTAGGATTTTGTCTTCTTATAATAATAATAATTTAATTATTTTAAATGGGGATTCTAATTTTAAGTTACAAATTCCAGAGCAAATTAAATATTATGATTCTAATTTTACTAAGGTAGTTCCAATTTTGATGAATAATATTAATAAGTATAATACGATTTCGTCTTCTAAAACATTTATGATTATTGTTTTGGGTTATTCAAAAATTAATTTTCATTTGTCTAAATTTAAAGAAAAAAATGAATCTGTTTACTTATTAGATGATTTAATTCAATCTGTTGCTAATAGTTCGTTTAAGTTTTTAATATATGATTCTTCTGACCCTCTGAGGAGACTTACAAATACTACTTTGTCTGAATTCGTTGATAATCAAAATGGTATATGGGTTGGAAAAGAATTGGATATGCAAGATTGTTTTTCATACGATAATATTTCAAGTGGTGATATTAAAACCGGAAATGATACTGTTGTTCTTATTAAAGATTCTATTCCTGAATATTTAAAGTTTCCAACATTGTAAATTTTTGTATTGCAGAATGTAGAGTAACCAGAATAAACGCATAAGTTTCAAGAAGTCATGCGTTTATTCTGTCAACAGTATGAAACTACTTGTCAAAAAGTCATTTTTATGTTATTCTTTATTAAGAAAGGTAGGAGATTCTATGAAGACAGATTCCCTTGATAATTGGATTTATACATCACCAGGAGTACGTATGCCTTATGGTATGTATAAATCAGATAGTAAAGGCAATGGCAAGAGCAAAGGTGGTGGAGGAAGTTCAATAAAAAAATTAAGTACCGCTAGAAAACAAATTGATACTTTAAAAAAGAAAATGAATGATCTTTCTGCATCAATTGATACTTTTAGTACACAGTTGAATGTAATGATGAAAGGAAATGGTACTGATTCTTATTGGCAAGGTCAAAATGCAATTGATTGGTATAATAAGGCAATAAAAGGATTGAAGGATGTTGCTAATAATTACTCTAATTCATATGCTGAATTTGAAGATTTTACTATACTGTATCATAGAGGTCTTGCGAAATCTAAATATAAGATAAAAAATAAGCAGGCTTTAAAGGCTTTTACAGGAGCTGAATTTAGACAAGGTGTAAAGAAAAATAAGGAAGATAAAAAGATAAAAGGAGTACTTAGTACTGTTCGTGCTGATGCTGTTAATGATGATCAAACCACTCAGTCTTATAAAGCTTATACTGCTTTGAAAAGTTCAATGCAAAGTATGATTAGTTCTATTACCGCTATTGGTACTACTTGGGATGAGGTTGCTACTAATACTAGTGGTAAAATGAAATCAGATGCTAAAGCTCGTTCTAGGGCAGCTGCTTCTAGAAAGAAACAGATTAATTCCTGTCTTAATAGTTTAGAAAGTGATTATATTGGTGATATTCTATTTAGCGATTGATAGTAAAGATTTTTTTTGATAGTCATTAAGGAATGTTGGACATAGTGGATAATTGTCAAATAGTGTGTGTAGACACAAAAAAGTGATAATTTAGGAAGTAGCCAGTACGTTAAGTATTGGGGTTAAATGTCAAGTAGTGTTGGTGAAGCCAAAAACTAATGATGAATGAACTTA
>CAMNSB010000075.1 GCA_946554325.1 uncultured Mycoplasmatota bacterium | reverse complement strand
TAAAACACTATACTTTTTACGTCTCTTCCACTTTCCCATATTACCTTACCTTTCTTTTATTTTGTTCTTTTTTTATACCCATTATTCGCTCTATTTGTTATCATAAAAATAGATTCATATTGCCCTATATAAATTACTAGTTTCCTATTCTTTCCTATAATAATCATACAACAATTTGACACCTTTATCAATAAAAACTGTACCTTTTCCTTATAATCAGATTCACTATTTGATAATTTATGTATTATCCAAAGCCAAATATTTATCAAATAAAAACTGATAAATAGATTCACATCTAAAATCAGTTTTTCTTTCTATTACATATATTTTTCCATCTGTTTCATCATTTGATTAATTTGTTTCTCATTTGGTTTTCTACCCATCTGCATCATAAGTGCCTTTATCATATCTCTATTAATTGGTGGATTCTTTTTTAAATATTTCTTCATAAAACATCTTGCTCCAAAAAAACCTATCGCGAGTCCAATAATAAGTCCTACTAATACTTGTAAAATATCCTGTAACATACTTTTTTCCTCCTCATACTATTATTCTACTAAAAATCATATGATTAGACAAGCATTTTTATCCCAGAGAGGAAAAAATAATCCTGCATAGTAAAATCACAAACAAAGAAATTAGGACTAATGGTCTTAAGTATTTCGAAAAAAGAAGTTCCCTCTTGTTCTGCCTCTATCTTAATATAAGAATATCTCACTTCTAAAATACTAATTTCATCTTTATAAAGATTATTAATTCTATGTTTTCCATTTCGTTTACTATAAGGAATATCCTGATGCATCTTAACAAATAAAATCTGATCTAGCCTTTCTTTTTCAATACGATTCGTAAGTTGAAAAAACAAATGATATCCAAAATCAAAATCATCTCGTTTTAAATAATAAAGTTGTGAAAATATCCGATATAGGGCAGACTCATTTCCATAATAAAGTGCTTTAAACTCTGGTTTCATTTCAAAAATATAAAAAACTCTCATATTTATCACCTATCACTAGACTACTAAATATAGGAGTTCTTTTTTGTCGAATTTTCTTACTTTAATAAATTTTCTATTTTCTCTTCTAGAGTAGGAATATCAAAACCATATCGTTGATCTAGCTCTGTTTTACTACCAGACTCTCCAAATGTATCTACAGATATAATATATTTATCGTTAAAAACAATTTTATTCCATGAGTAAGAAGAAGCTCTCTCAATTACTACTTTACGAATACCAACAGGTAAAATACTTTCTCTATATTCATCATTCATACGCATAAATCTCTTGATATTTGGCATAGATACAACTCGTATATCAAAGCCTTTACTATAAAGTCTTCTGGCTACTTCCAAAGCTAAATGTACTTCTTCTCCTGTTGCAATAATAATACCATGTAAATTGAGTGTCTCACCACGAACGATATAGCCACCTTTTATGACTTCACTCGTTTTAGTAGATTCTAAAATATTTACTTTATTCCGAGATAGAATGATAGCAGCTGGTCCTTCTACATTTTCTAAAATTGTTTTATAGCTACCAATGACTTCATTAGCATCTGCTGGTCGAAATACTTCCAGATTAGGTGTCGCTCTAAGACTTGCTAGTTGTTCTACTGGTTGATGTGTTGCTCCATCTTCTCCAACGGAAATAGAATCATGTGTAAAAATATAAATAACGCCTAGGTTCATAAGAGCAGCAAGCCGAATAGATGGTTTTAAATAGTCAGAAAAACTTAAGAATGTAGAACCATAAGGACGATACCCAACTAGAGCAAGTCCATTTAAAATAGCACCCATTGCATGTTCTCTGACACCAAAATAAATATTCCTGCCCTCATAATGTTGATAAGAAAAATCTCCTTCATTTTCTAAATAGTTATTACAAGCCCCAAATAAATCAGCACTTCCTCCAAATAAGTAATTGGTATTTTTAGCAATGGCATTAAGTGTTCTATGAGAGGACTCCCTCAAACCTTCCATTCCTTCAATATAAGGATAAGTAAAATCTGTAATTTCTATTTTTCTTTTCTTTTTTAAGAAAAAGTCAAGCATCTCTCTATCTTCCTCTTCTAATGTATCCAGACACTCTACAAACTCTTGATATAAATTTCGATTTCTCTCTTGAATAAAATGTTGAAAATCTTCTATAGTATCAGAAGAAACCGCAAAAGCAATATCTCTTAATCCCATTTTTTTCTTAATATTAGAAATATCTTCTTTACTTAAAGGTTTTCCATGTACTGTATTGGTATTCTCTAAAGTAGAAAACTTCCCAATCGTTGTCTTTACTTCGATAAAAACAGGCTTATCACTTGTTTTCGCTTCTTTTAATGCATTATCAAGTTCTAAAATATTTTCTCCATCAGAAACCGTAATTACTTTAAATCCAAAAGAAGAAAATCTGTCTCCAACATTTTCTGTAAAAGCAAGAGAGGTCTTTCCATCAAGAGAAATACGATTAGAATCATATAAAATAATTAATTTATTTAATTTTAATGTTCCTGCAAGAGAGGCTGCTTCATAAGAAACTCCTTCCATCAAGTCTCCATCTCCACATAATACATATGTATAAAAATCAACTACGTTTTGTCCCTTTTTATGGAAATAGCTTGCTAAATGAGCCTCTGCTATAGCCATACCAACAGCAGTTGCGATTCCTTGTCCTAGAGGACCTGTAGTCATATCAACTCCTGGTGTAACACCATATTCTGGATGTCCTGGTGTAATGGAATCTAATTTGCGAAATTTTTTTAAATCATCAACTTCAATATTAAAACCAGCCATATGTAAAGTGCTATAAAGTAAAGCCGAACCATGCCCTGCTGACATAATAAAGCGATCTCTGTTAAACCAATCAGGATGTAGAATATCAAAACGTAAATGATGAGCATAAAGAGTATAAAGAATAGGTGCAGCACCTAACACAATTCCAGGATGTCCACTTTGTGCTTCATCAATCATATCAATACCTAAAGCCCGAATCTGATTAACAATCTTACCCTCATCGATATCACTTTCTTCTCGCTTAATCGTTAACATACATTCACCACCTATTATTATTATACTCCAAATTTAAAAAAATCCCAAGCTAAAACTTAGGAGAAATTTGACAAATAACAGGATAATGATCACTAAAATTCTGATACTTCTTATCTTTTTCTAAAAAAACACATTCTACATGAAAACAATCTGATAAAAATAAATGATCAATAGCATAATTACTCTTTGCCCCTTTAAATGTCTTTTCTTTTGCATCCACATGATGAATATGAAGTTTTTCCAGATCTTGAATAAACTTCCTAAAATCATCATTTTTCAAAGTCATATTAAAATCTCCCATTAATATAACAGGACTTTTTACTTTCTGAATGAGTTTAAATAATCGTCGTAGTTCTGCTACTTTAGTTTTGTTTTTCCTATCATCTAAATGTGTATTAAAAACAAAAACTTCTCCAAAGTCTTTTACTTGAATTTTCAAAATGGTAACAATCCTCGGAACATAAGAAGAAAGAAAAGGAAGAATCATCGTTTTTTCGTGTAATACTTTATGTTTCGTAATAACAGGTACTGCTTCATTAAAAGTATGAAGAAAAGAAATATGTCTTGTCAAAACATTTTGAAAGTATCTACTTTTCCCATGGATATGATAACAAGAAGATATTTTTTTTCTTAACTGATCATAATATCTAGGATTTACCTCTTGAAGTCCAGCTATATCAATATGATATTGTTCTAAAAGCCTATTTAATAAAAGAATATTATCTAATCCTTGATAAGTACCATCATAATTTTTTACTTTATATTTATTTTGGATATTAATGGTTGCAACAGTAAACATATTTCACCTCATCTTATTATACTTAGACCATATAAGTATATGAACAATTTTCTCTATTTTAGACTAAATATCTTATATTCTTAACATTATATTTAGGTATTTATCTAACCTTAAATTATTTATATTATTCTACCAATGAACTACCTCGCGGCAGAGCCACGAGGTATCTGTGTATGCCCTATTCAAAGAGTTTTAACTGTCCTTGATATAATTTAGTATACTCCTTGCCTTGATTACAAACGTAATTTTTGATTTGATTTTCATTGTTATTTTTTCCTACTGTACTAACAAAATATCCTACGCTCCAAATGTTGCCTCCCCACAATTTCTTTTTCACCATTGGGCATAATCTATATATTTCTTTTGCTGTTATACTTTTTATAATTCTAACAACTTCTGTGGGAGCCAACATAGGCACCGTTTGTATCAGAAAATGAACATGCTCACCATCTGTACCAATTTCCATTATATTTATGTCATATCGCTTGGATATTTCTTTGCATGTTTGAATTAGTGCCTTATCCACTGAATCATCAAAAATTACTCTTCTGTACTTTGCAGGGCATACATAGTGGTACAATAATATAGATACATTGTGTGCTTTATGAATATAATAACTCATATTTCTTCGCTCCTCCTAACTATATTGTACCACACTTTTCTCCGAGGCAGATCCTCGGGGAATTTAAATCCCGCTTAGATTAAAAAGACACTATCTAAGTGAATCTAAAATATATCATTTTTCAAAAGAAATGTTTCTATTTGGAAGTATAAAACCTATTCCCCCTACTACTTTCGCAAGAAACTTAGATAAGTATATAGATATAGCAGGGGTAAAACGAATTACTCCTCACGGCTTTCGACATTCACATGTTTCCTTATTGTTTTGGCTAGGATGCGATAAAAGAGAAATAGCAGCAAGAGTCGGAGATACTATTGAAGTAATAGAAAAAACTTATTTTCATTTATTTGAAGATAAAAAAAGTAATACTATAAAGACTCTAAATTCTTTTAAAAATTCAAAAAAATAAGTCTTCAATATAAAAATGCACAATAAAACCCTTAAAAACAAGGGCTAAATTCTAAATGGTGCGTTTACTGATGGGGTTTTGCACTCACTAGTAAAAAAAATAAGTTCATTTGTATTTGATAAGCAAATTATAACGTAATTAAATATATTTTTGCAATATTATTTTACTACTTTATAATTCATATTCTTTAATTTCACAATTTTTTAATCCTCTATTTAAAAATTTACCGTCCTGTATTCCCTCAAAATAGCCACTAAAAGCTTTGGATACACCACTATGAGCCACAATTAACACACTTTCATAATCTTTTGTTTTTAATTCTTCTAAGAAGTCATAAACTCTTTTAAAAAAAACTTGTATATTTTCACTTGTACCATATTGAATAGTCGTATAATAATTCCAGTATTCTTCCCTATCAGTTATTTCAATGGGCTTCCCAGATAAATCACCACAGTTTCTTTCTTCTAATCTATCATCAGTAATAATACTATCATCATAATAAGTTAAAATATTTTCTGTATGCATAGTTCTTAATAATGGAGAAGAAATAACTATATCAAATTTCATATTTCTTATTTTATCTCGTAATTCAATTGCTTGAATAATTCCTGTATCATTTAAATCTTCATTTTCGTTGTTGTACATTTTAAGCACATTATGTGGAACCTCTCCATGTCTTACTATATATACTTTCATTACCTACACCTACCTTTTATTTTATATTTTTATAACTACAATTTTTCTTTACTTTCTTTTCTCCTAATAAAATATTATAAAATTTAAACATATCTTTAACTATCTGGCCTTCTTCTGATTTTTCATTTTTAAAATAAAATACACATGGAGTATATATTACGTTAAATAAAGTAAATTCGTAATTAAGAAATATAAAACCTAACTTTTCATAAAACTTATTTCTTCTAATTCTATTTTCATTTTCTTTAACTGTAGAACCATATCCGACTGTTTCTACTTCTCCAAATAAGCCAATATAATCGCAAAAAAATTCTTTTAAAGTATTTTTTCCTTTGTAACATTTTTTCAAATAATTAGAGTAAATTAAAAGAAAA
>CAMNSB010000074.1 GCA_946554325.1 uncultured Mycoplasmatota bacterium | reverse complement strand
ATCGGAGAATATAATTCTTGTAGTCATTTTTGTAAATATTGCTATGCCAACTTTTTAGAAATTCAGGTAGAAAGGAACAAAAAAGCCCACGACAAGACATCTTCCTTATTGATAGGTACAGTAACAAAGGATGATATAATCAAGGTACGTAAAAAATAAGAGTGACGAAACTGTAAGTTTAAGAGTAAAGATAATAGTGTATAATAATAAATAGCAAAAAATAAAAAGGATAGGTGAAAAGACAATGGGTTATTTAATGGTAATTAAGTATGCTACTTTAATTTTTCCATTAGTAGCCTTTCTTTTTACAATTCCCTTTATTTTAAGAGAATATCATAAATATGGTTCTATCTCCCCACTAAAATCAATTATTACCTATCTTTTTATTTATTATCTTCTTTGTGCTTATTTTCTAGTAATATTACCACTCCCTAAGATTAGTGAAGTAGCCAAAATGACAAGTCCTAGAATGCAATTAGTCCCTTTTGACTTTGTATTTGATTTTCTAAAAAATTCCTCACTAGAGATAAGAAATCCTGCTACCTATTTAAAAGCACTAAAAGAGTCTTACTTTTATGTTCCACTATTTAATATTTTCTTAACACTTCCCTTTGGAATATTTTTAAGATACTATTTTAAATGTAATAAAAAGCAAGTAATTATTTTTTCATTCTTACTAAGTTTGTTTTTTGAACTAACTCAACTAAGTGGCCTTTATTTTATCTATCCTAGAGGATATCGCTTATTTGATGTAGATGATTTAATATTAAATACATTAGGAGGCCTCTTTGGATATTTTCTAAGTAGACTAGTAACACATTTTATTCCCCAAATGGATAAGATTAATGAAAAAGCAAGAGAACGTGGAAAAATAGTTTCAGGATTTAGAAGAAGTGTAGCATTCTTAGTGGATTTCTTTATTGTTATGTTCATAGATTTACTAGTAATAGTATATTGGAAAGACAATATTTACTTAACGATGACCCTAGCAATTTTCTATTATATTATAATTCCACTCGTCTTAAAAGGAAGTACTCTAGCACAGAAGTTTTTAAATATAGTAGTAATAGATGATGAAAATAAAAATAATCTATCCAAACTATTATTAAGAAAATTCTTAGCAATAGCAATTTACATTATAATCCCTTTTAGTCTTTGTTACATAAACTTAAATATAAAAAAGGAACTAATAAGAGAATTATTAGGCATAGTAATAATAGGAATCATTTTTATCTTCTATCTTCTATCGACAATAAAATACCTCTTTACCAAGAAAGAAATGTTATATGAAAAAATAAGTAAAACAAAACTAAAGAGTACTATTGAGTAAATAATGGTCTTTTTACTTCTAAAAACAAAAAACAAAATCCACGTTTTACAAAGTAAAGAAAATATTATATACTTACTATATAAAATACTATCTAAATCATTTAATTTTTAAAAAATGAATAGACAAGAGGAAAATATATAATATGAATGAAGAATTAGAAAAAATACTCAAAAAAATGATAGTTGTAACAAAAGCAAATTATCCAACCACCAACTTGGGAGACTTATTTATAAAGACACTGAATAAATATATAATGGACTTAAAAACATCAACAATAGAATTTAAAACTTTTTGTGCTCAATTTTCCAGAAAGAATAACTTCACAGGCACTTTCCTCAGAAAAGAACTGATTGATTATGTAAATTCCCATACAAAAAATGGTATAGATGTGGATATAATATTATCGTATCTAGATATTTTACATAATTATTGTGTAAAAGAATTTTATGGCAAAAATCTTTCTCATGAGAATTATGAGACAGTAAGACAATATCTAATAGCATACTCCTCTATAGTAAAAGAACCTAGTAATTCTCTAGATAAAATGAAAAACATGATATATAACAATCCTGCATTAATACAAAATCTATCCCCAATTGCAGGAAAAATTGTCAATATATATGCAAACAGTTTAAATCCCAATGATATATTAAGATTAGATACAGTACAAATGAACCAAACAAGAAAAACAGAGAAACAAGTATTAACGAATAGTACAGGTAGTGCATTACTAAACAGTTTTAGTGGAGAACTATTAAATGGAAAAATAAGCTTAGAAAGTCAAAGAGGTTATTTGAGGAACCCCAATAAACCACAACAGGATGCTATCATAAGTGTGGTCAAAGATGAAAATTGTTATATAAACGCGATAGCAGACGGTGTGGGAGGAAGTAAAAATGGACATACAGCAAGTATGATAACTGTAGAAGGTTTAAAGCTATGGTTTCAATCCCTAGATATCTCCCTTTTGCAAGACGCAGAAAATGTAAGATATATAGAATCGCTCCTAAATAAGGAAATGATAAAAATTAATAACTTTATTAAAAGAAATTATTCAGGTAGTAGTTCCACAGTGGTAGTTGCATTAACAATGTATGATAAGACAATAATAGCAAATGTAGGAGATTCTACTTGTTATGGTAGTTATTTTGATAACATGATAGAATTGTCTACCCTGGACTCTCCTTCAAGAGGAATGCCATATACTCAAGCAAGACATAATGAATACAATAGATTTGTTACAAATGCAGTAGGACAAGAAGAACTAGAGGAAAATAGAGAGTTCATGCATTTCCAAGTTATCTCAAATGTTGGACAAAGAATTATACTATCAAGTGATGGAGTTACTGACTTAGTGCAATCTAAAAAGTTTCAATCCTTCTTTCAAAAAAGTAATATATCAGCCAAAGAAATCGTAGACAGTGCAGTATATAAACCAGATGTCACACCTGGCATGAAAAATAGTGATAACGTTTCCGCTATAGTAGTAGATTTACCAAATTATCAAATGACAACCCAAAGAAAAAGGGGAATGTAGATAGTATAATGAGTATGATGGATTCATTCTAAGTAATGAAAATTATAATCAAAATACAATATAGGAACAAAGACAATAATAAATTTCCATGAATAATACATAGTAAAAGATACCTAAAACAGTAGTTTTTAACAAAGAAAGAGAGGAAAGAGAGAAATGGAAGAAATAATAACAGATGAATTTATTCGTTACAAAGCAGGTTTTATTCAAGGAAGATGTGACCTAATAGAAGCTGTGGTCACTGGCAAAATGATAAATTTAAGTAAAAAGGAAGAAGCAAAAGAAGAAAATTGGTTTACCTATGGTGAAGAAGATGCACTCAAGTATTATGGGAAACTAATCGATACGAACAACCTAGATTTAGAAAAAGAAAATACAAGACAAGCAGTAAAGGAATGCTTTGCCGAAAGAGTTATTCGTATGAACGAAGAACAAGAAAAAGAGGTACCAATTGGAAAATTTAGAATATAAATTGTAGGAGTAGAAAAATGGCAACATCAAAAGAATATAGAGATTTTTGTATAGAACAATTATCACTTTTAGATAATATTACATGTAAACCAATGATGGAAGAATATCTTCTATACTATAAAGATACCTTGTTTGGTGGGATTTATGATGAGAGATTATTAGTAAAAAAACAAACAGCAATGAAAAGTATCAGTTAAAAGAAGTACTTCCCTATCAAAATGCAAAATTAATGTACTTAATAGAAGAGTTGGAAGAGAAAGAAACAATAAAAAAAATCATTTTAGACACCTGTAAAGACTTAACGATTAGAAAGAAGAGGAAAAAAGAAAATGGATGATTTTACAAACTTAGAGAACTTAGAGGGGTACTTTAGGAAAGTAAATTGTTATGGAACGTTCAACTACTGCTTTCAAGCTCAAAAAGATTTATCTCTTCTTCCGACCTTATTTGGCGCCGTAGGGGGATTAGTAGAAGCAGCACACAGTGTAAAAACAAAAAAGTGATAGGATACTTAGTAAATCAGACGGAGGAAGGAATATGCCTAATTCCGATTGTCTCTGATACATTAACTAAAAATAAAGTAGATATCGAAAATTATTTAATGCTAAAAAAAGAAAAAATTGAGAAAGTAATTATTAAAAGTGAGGATATTGTTTTTTGGAGAATAAAAATAATAATGAAAGATAAAAAGAAATATAGTATGAGAACAGTAAAGAAGTTAAAACAAGCATCTTACCACGAAAATAATCTAAATAAGTTTATAAAAATGTACGAGTAAAACAAAAAATAAAAGGAGTAGAATATGGCTTTTGATTACAAAAAAGAATATAAAGAGTTTTATATGCCAAAGAATAAACCAAGTATCATTAAGGTCCCCAAAATGAATTACATCGCAGTAAGAGGAAAAGGAAATCCGAATGAAGAAGATGGACAGTACAAAAAATCGATAGGTCTTTTATATGCAATCGCTTTTACAATCAAGATGAGTTACAAAGGAGAACATAAAATAGATGGCTACTTTCAGTATGTAGTGCCCCCTCTAGAAGGACTTTGGCATCAAGAAGGAATGAAAGATACGATTGATTATAATAACAAAGAAACACTAGAGTTTATCTCTCTTATTCGTCTTCCAGATTTCGTCACAGAAAAAGACTTTCTCTGGGCAAAAGAAGAAGCGACAAAGAAAAAGAAACAAGACTTTTCAAAGGTAGAATTCTTCTCCTACGATGAAGGAGTATGTGTGCAGTGTATGCATATCGGCTCTTATGATGAGGAACCAAAAACAATTGAGTTAATGAACCAGTTTCTAGAAGAAGAAGGATATGTACTAGATATTACCAAAAAACGTTATCATCATGAAATCTATTTAAGTGACCCAAGGAGGGTAGAAAAATCACGACTAAAAACAGTCATTAGACATCCAGTAAAGAAAAAGTAAAATGCAACCTAAAGTTGGTAGTACCAAAAAGTAAGCAGTCATATAATAGTACTCGTAAGGAGGAAATCTAATGAAATTTGGTGACAATTTAAGAACAATTAGAAAATCTAAGAAAATTTCACAGGAAGATTTAGCAGAAAAAGTAGGAGTATCAAGACAAAGTGTTTCAAAATGGGAGTGTGCAGAAGCATATCCAGAGATGAATCATATTTTGAAATTATGTAAAATTTTTCATTGTAAAATAAACGACTTAGTAACATCAGACACCATAGATATCGATTCATTAGATGAAAATGTAAAGATGAGTATTGTAAAATTAGGAAAAGAAAAACAACGAAAAATGAAAGGGTTAAGTAAAGCACTCTACATATTAGCAAGAATAGGTCAAATAGCACTAATATTAGGAGTATTCTCTGTCATACTAACGATGCTAATAACCCCGTATATTACGAGTAACATCAAAGCAAAGGAAAACAAAATTGAAATCTTTCACCAAGAAATAACTTATCAAAATCAAAAAGGAACACTTACCCTAACAAGTCCAAATAAGACATGGGAAATTAAAAATACAGAGGATAAAAACAGTCTCCTCAGGCTAGAAGAAATGCTAAAGAATCATTCCATGACTACATTAACGATTTTTATAGAACTAGCATTTTCATGTCTAATAGGAACATTAATTCTACTTTATTTTACGATGAAACATTTGGAAAAACTATTTCGAAATATCCATAATGGAGAAACCCCATTTACCATGGAAAACGTAGGTCACATTAAAAGGATTGCAACACTAATGATTATAAGTATTTTACTGCCTCTTTTTGGCGGAGCACTTGGACAAATTGGATTAGGAGAGGATTTAGGAATTGGCATTGAACTACTAGACTTCATTTATATTTTATTCCTGTTCAGTATGGCATATATTTTTGAATATGGTTATGAAATTCAAAGGGACTCTAAAGGAAAGATGTACGGTGATGAATATGAATAAGAAAGAGTTTATTGAGACATTAAAGGAAAACACTTCCTATACTGAAAGAGAATGCAGTTTGATAAATGAAATCATAGAAAGACATTTTTTTCCTACAAAAAAGGATGAAGTAATGAAAGAATGGATGAAAGAATTAAATATAGAAAAAGGCGAAGCCGAAAAATTATGGCAAATAGTCTCTTCCATTTTGAAAAATGAAATAAAAAATAAACTAAAACATCCATTTGGAAGTTAAAATAAAACAAAGTGAGATTCTAAAATTTAGAACTCCTTTTTAATTTATGGTATACTAGACAAAAAGGAAGTGGGAGAAATATGAGAATATATGCTATTCGTCACGGACTAACCGATGCCAATATAAAAAGAATTTATAATGGATTAATGGACGAAGATATCAATGAAATTGGTATAGACCAAGCAAAAAAAACAAGAGAAATAATGAAGGACAAAGATTACGATATTGTCTTCTGTTCTCCTATGTTAAGAACCAAACATACCTGTGATATTATCAATATAAAAAATAAACCCGTAATTTATGATGAGAGAATTAAAGAAAGAACACTAGGATATTTAGATGGTAAAAATCTAGAAGAATATGGATATAG
>CAMNSB010000073.1 GCA_946554325.1 uncultured Mycoplasmatota bacterium | reverse complement strand
CATATACTGTAAACTCCTTTCTTTTTTATTCCACTTTCATTTTAGAATGGAAGGACACCTGTAATTTACGAAAAACAATTGATAAATATCAGATTCTCAGTTATAATAAAAAATAGTTAGAATTGGAGGGATATCTTTGAAGAAAGAAAAAAAAGAAAAACCAAAAAGTAAAAATAGGATACTAGTATTAATTCTTTTTATATTAACACTATTAACAAGTATCTTTGCCATATATAATATTTTCTTACTAGATTCTATTGAAGATTTAATTCGTTATATTGTAATAGGTTTATTTATATTCATAGATTTATTACTCTTTTTTAGAACAAGGAAAATATGGAAAAAGAAAATAAAAAAGGAGTCATCCCATATTTTAATGATTCTCTTTATGATTTTTTATCTAATTTTAAATCTACTAATTGGTATTATTATTTTCTACTCTTATGGTGTAGTAAATAATATTAATAAAAAATGGGTTACTTACTCTTCTAGCTTGGTAGTAAAAAAAGAGGATACTGCAGAAAAAGTAAGTGATTTAAAAGATTATACGATTGGTATATTAGATGATAAGGAGTCCCCTGAAGGATATATGATTCCTCAAATGGTAATCAAAGAGAATCATTTAAAGGAAGAAAATAAGATAAAGAAATTTGATTCTTATACAGAAATGTTAAGCAATTTATATGAGGAAAAAGTAGATGCTATTTTTTTAAGTAGTGATTATGTTAGTTTATATAGTAGTATTCCAGATTATGCAAGTATTGCAGATGAAACAAAGGTAATTTTAAAGAAGGAGAAAAAGTTATTAAAGTCTTCTACTAGTAAGAGAGAAACAGGTTCTACTGGAAAATCGATAAAAGAACCATTTACTATTCTTTTAATGGGAATTGATTCAACGGAAGAAGGATTAGATAAAAATGCAGTAGCAAATGGAGACTCATTGATGTTAGTCACATTTAATCCAAAAACACTAAATGCAACAATGTTAAGTATTCCACGTGATAGTTATGTTCCTATATCATGTTTTACTGGTAAATATGAAAATAAAATCACTCACGCAGCATGGCATGGTACAGACTGTATGATGCAAACAATTGAAGATTATTTTGGGATTAAAATTGATTATTATGCCAAAGTAAACTTTAAAGGACTCGTTCATCTAGTAGATGCAATTGGCGGAATCGATGTAGAAGTTCCAGGAGATTTATGTACAGATGACTCATCCCGTGGTGAAGAAGTTTGTATTAAAGAAGGATTCCAACACCTAGATGGTGAAGGTGCACTAGTCCTATCAAGGAATAGAAAGCAACTTGCAAATGGAGATATTGGCCGTGGCCAAAATCAACAAGTGGTCATACAAGGAATCTTAAACAAGATGAAAAGTCTAAATAGTATTTCACAGTTTACAGATATTCTAAACACAGTTTCTAATAACTTAGATACCAATCTTTCTACAAATCAAATCTTATCTTTCTATAACATTGGTAAAGATATCATAGCAAAAAGCCTTAGCAAAGATGACTCTGATGTCATTTCCATGGAACAGTTATTTTTACAAGGCGATGGGCAAATGATTTATGATGAAAGCATGAAAATGGTTTTATGGAATTATGTTCCAAATAAAGATAGTAAAAAAGATATTGTAAAAGCAATGAAAGAAAATTTAGAGTTAGAAGAACATGAAGTAATAAAAGAATTTGGCTTTTCTATTAATGAACCATATGAAAAGAAAATTATAGGTTATGGTCCTTATAAAACAAACTATACCTACCCTCTCCTCCCTGATTTTTCGGGAGATAGTCGTGAAGCAGCAAGTGCCTGGGCAAGAAGAAATGGTGTAAATGTTACCTTCACTGGTGGTAATGGTTATGTAATTAGTCAATCTCAACCAGCAAATAAACGAATTGATAAATTAAGTGGCTCTGTAGTATTACGTTTAGGTGGTTCTAGTAAGAGTTCTAATACAACAACAAAACCAAATACAAATACAAATTCTAATAATAACAAAACAGAAACTAAAAAACCAACAGAAGAAGAACCAACAGAGCCAACAGAAGAAGATCCTCCTAAGGAACCTGTAACACCATCTGACCCAGATCCAGATGATGCTCCAGACGAATAAGAAAGTAGTTTTTCGATAAAGAGTAGCATCTGATATCACATAATTGTGACATCAGATGCTTTTACTATTTTAGAATTAAAACTTGCCTAGGAATAATTGAGGATTAGAACATGAACACAATAATTCTTTCAAATTAATATTTAACTCTGATAAATTATGAAAACCAAGAGTACTCTACCCTCTTGGTTTTCAATTTTGTTTATTCTCTTATTTAAGGTTTCATAAGTGCCATTAATACTTTCATAAATAGCAACAAACATTTTTAAATAATAATCTATTTTTATCTCCAAATTGACCTCTATTACGAATTTTGTGCATAATTGCACTTTTTTCGTAATCCTGTTTTCATTCTATTTTAATTCAACTAAATCCAGTCTTTTTCCATGATGTATAAATACAAGGGTCGCACTATCTTGATACCCTTTTGCTTTATCAGCATCTTTATAAGTCCAACTTACATTTACAACAAAGGCATTATCATCATTTTCTTCCAAATAAGCAAATGTCTCATTTTGAATACTCTCTATTTTCACATCCTGAACAACAGGTAAATCTTGCTTTCTCTGCTTATAAATATCACTTTCTACATATTTATATAAAGTATCTTCTGCATTTTCTAAAAAGTTATCTAAAATATCGGAATAAACAAACTGAACCCCACCAACATCAGTCTTTGCAACCTTCTCATCCAAAGAATAAAAATCTAAAATAAACATCTTCGTAATAAGCTCTACATACTTCTTTTCATCTACATCGCTCTTACTAAGTTCCTCTTCTAATTGAGAAAACAACTTTTTATAAGCATTGCTCTTATTATCCTGAAGCTTATATCCATATTCTTTAATCTCCTTTAAAACTTTAACATCACTAACCTGAGAAGTTTTATGAAAAGACTGGTAAACAACAAAAGAAACTGCACCAACAACAAGTATAACTAAAACGAGTAAAAATCTCTTTACACCTTTTTTTAATTTCATATACTAACTCCCTTCTTTATTCCCCTCATACTTACTCTCATTCAGTAAATCAAATACAATAATATTATCAGAAATATTTAAAAGCTCTTCTGAATACTGATTCTTCTCATCAATATAATCCTGACTAATAGCATCCCCATCTAAAGATAAATATTCGCCTTTTTGACTATTATAATAAATCTTATTCGTCAACCAGTTCCCATTTGGAAATACAATAATATTATTCTCATTAATATTGAAAATATCATGACCCAAAGCATATTCATTTTTAACACCTAACATATTACCTAAAGTAGGAAGAACATCATACATTCCCATAACATTAGTAACTTCTTTCTCATACTTTTTATCTTTTGTCCAAATAATAAATGGAACCTTACGATTTAATTCATATTGATAACTATCAAAATCAAAGTAATTAGGATCATCTTCATCTAACAATCCATCAGTCTCTTTATCATAATTAAATAGACGTTGATAATCTTTCTTAGGAAGTCTAGCATCATGATCTCCATATAAAACAAATACCGTATTATCAAGAAGTCCAGTCTCATCAAGTTCTGCTAAAAACTCACCCAAAGCAGCATCAGCATAATGAACAGATTTGAAATAGTTTCCAAGTTTAGTCCCTTCCATATAAGGATAAACAACTTCCTCAGCCACTCCTTCAGCATTAGGAACACTCTCTTTGATAGTAACCTCAAATGGATCATACTTATCAACATCAGAAAATGGAGTATGATTCGTAAGTGTAATAAGAAGTCCATAAAACTTTTCATGTTTTTCTTTTATCTTTTTTAATTTAGTAATAGATTGTTTAAAGAATTCTTTATCACTAAGTCCAAGACCTATAGAATTATCTTTACTTACCTTATAAGTCTCTTTACTATAGAACTTATCATATCCTAGGCTTTTATGCATGGTACGTCGATTCCAAAAGTCTGCGTTATTAGCATGCATACTAAAGGTATAGTACCCTTTTTCTTTTAATAAATTAGGCATAGCAATATAACGACGATCGAAATAAGAAACAAAAGCAGTACCACTCTGTGTTGGCATGAGAGAAGTATTATAAGTAAGTTCTGCATCACTAGAAGTCCCAACACTTACCTGTGAATAAAAATTAGAAAAATACATTCCTTCTTTGGCAATCCGGTTCAAATTTGGAGTAACCTCCACCCCATTAAATTCACGATTTAAAGCAATAGTTTGTAAACTTTCGGCATGAATAGCAATCACATTTTTGCCTTCAAACATATTGGTATATTCATTACTGGTCTCTTCTACACGTCCATCAAAATAATCGGTAAAGCTCTTCTTCGCTTTATCATACCCAAACATAGAATTAATCTTTGGCTGTAAAGAAGCAAACACATCGTTAAACTGATAAATATAAATTCCAAATCGCATAACAATATATTCACGGTTCCATTGTTTTGCAAAACGTCCAATTTCTAAGGAAGATAAAGTAATTGTAAAAATAACAATTAATACACTACCAGCAATCAAAGTTTTCAAGGTTTGTTGTTTTCTTACCTGTTTTGTTAAAACACCACGATAATATTTTTTCTTTTTTAAAATAAGATGAACAATAATTAAGATAAGAGGTCCTATTAAATATAATAAGTCCTTAAGTTGTAATACATTCTCAACAACAGCATCCCCAACAGGTGCAATAAACTGTGTAAGAGAAAGCATAGATGCAGAAGCAAAAGAAGTATAAAAGGTATAATAAATAGAATTTACCATACAAATAAACGTAAAGAATATTTCAAGTACCATATAATAAGAAAACCGTGTTTTCGGTTTAAATAAATAACCAAAAGATCCAAAAATAATCAAAATAGCTAAATCAGCCAAAATTGGTTTAAAAGCCAAATAGTTTTCAACGGTATGCATAGTAAAAAATCGTAACATGGTAGAATTTACTAGGCAAGTAAAAATAAATACTAAAAACAAAATATTATTTTTACAATACTCCTTAATTAAGTGTTCTTCACGTACTCTTTTTATAAAAGTTTTCGTACTTTTTTGTACTTTTTGAAAAATATCTTTCATCATTTTTTTCATTTCATCAAACCTCGCTTACTATATTATAACACTACTAGTAAAACTTTTCAATCAAACATGTGTTAGTATAAACACAAGTCGGAATAAGTAAACTTTACAAAAAGAAAGAAAGGACAGTTAACACTTATTTACACAAGGAATGTATAATTATACATTTTAATATTGTACAAAAAATGTAAAATATTATACAATTAATATGTAAAGAAAACAGAAAGGAGCAAAAAAATGAAGAAAAAAGTAAAAATACTTCTATTATTAGTATCATTATCATTGACAATGGGATTAATGAGTAATACATACTCAAGGTATATTGCAGATACAAATGGAGAGATGAAAATGCTATTTGCAAAATGGCAAATACTTGTAAACAATGTAGATATTACAAATGGAAAATCTTCATCTATTAACTTAACACCAGTCATGGAAGATGAGGAAAATATCAAAAATGGCACAATTGCTCCTTCATCAAAGGGATATTTTGATATCGAAGTAGACCCTACTAATGTGGATGTATCTTTTAATTATAATGTAGAACTTGCTGTTTTAAATGAAGATATGCCCGACTTAATGATTACAAAATACACTTTATTAGATGAAAGTTTTCAAGAAGGCGATGAACTCACTTTTAAGACTTTAACAGAAACGGAAAAAAGTATAAAAGGAACTCTAAATTATAATAAAGAACAAAGTTTTAAACCATTTACAATCCGTGTTTACTTTGAATGGTATGATGGTACAGATAACAAAATGAATGATGAACAAGATACAGAAGTTGGTAAAAAGGCAGCAACAGAGGATACTGATTTAAAAGTAAAAGCAACCATTCATTTTGAACAAAAAATATAAGAGATGTCACAAAACATCTCTTTTTCATACCTTTAAATATCTAATTGATAAGGATCACTACTACTACCATCTCCTGAGGTGATAATAACATTCGATTTTAAATAAACAGTAGGTCTAACACCATAATTAGAATAAGTCATATTATTGATTACATAAACACTATCTGCTATACCGCTAGAATTTATTCTAGTAACATTAAATGAAGAAGAAGAAAATGGCGTAATCATCCATTGATATTTAGAATTAAATAACCAATTAGTGCTATTACAAGAAGCATAATCAAACAAAATAGTTTCCAAACATTTACTGCTACCTGCAGCATATCCATAATCGCTCGGATAAAAAAGTCCTACTTTTCCTATCCAACTCACTGATCTTCCACTATAAACGGTCGTTCCACGTTCTGCTAAATAATAATTGCCTGCCTGTATTTTTCCATTAGAATGACCACTTAAATACCATTTGCACCTTTCTATCATGTTTTTAGATAAATCGGTAAGTCCACTTATACCAAAATCGCATGATACAGTCGCCCCATTTGCACCAGAAGGACATACTCCACTAGTTCTATTATAATATACTCCACTAT
>CAMNSB010000072.1 GCA_946554325.1 uncultured Mycoplasmatota bacterium | reverse complement strand
AGTTTACAGTAAGTGAAGAGAAAGGAAATGGAGCATTAACCTATCCAGTGGCACTTTTGACCAGTGATGAAATCATGTTAGCAGGACATGTATGGAATGGATATAGTAGCCCAAGTTATTTATACACGAATCAGAATTGGTGGGCTATGTCACCATCTATCTTTAATAGCTCTGCTGACGTCCTCATCGTCGACTATAGTAGCCGTCTGTACAGCAACTATGTGAGTGGCTCGGGCGTCGTTAGACCTGCAATCTCTCTTGCTCCAGGCTCTATCGTAGGTGGTGGGGATGGAAGTGCTGATGATCCGTTTACTGTTGATTTAGACCCGAGTATTTCCTAAAATAATGATGAATAAAAGAGATGATAAAACTCCTATCATCTCTTTTCACTATACACTTTTCTCTTTTGTTTATGACTTTCTCTAATCATAATAGGTAAGTCTAAATTACAAACAGAAAAAGGCCAATGCAAAACTTCAATATCATTTCCATATCTCTTTAAATAATCATGACAAACATAATTTGCCCAATAATCATTCCCACGTTTTTGGTATCTTCCACTAGAATGATCACAATCACAAAAAGCAAGCAACAAGTTTTTATCCTCACGGAATGCTTTTTCTAAAACAGGAATAGTCCCTCCACATGGATAAAGAGCATATAAAGTATCACAACTTGAAATATCACTTTTTCTTGTAAATGGTTCCTTTATAATTTTTGCATCCAAATCAGTAAAATGAATATCAGGATCATAAAGAGTCAAACTTCCCTTAATAGAAGGAAGCAAAATCTCTGCAAGCCTTGGATAAAAACCAGCTCCCACCTCTAAACAATTACCATCTAAAAACTGATACTTCTCTAATAATCCAGCAATAAATCTATATTCATCTGCCCCTTCATAATAAAGATCAAATTTCGAAAAAATCTCTCTTAAAATCATAGGAGAATACTCTTGCAGTTCAAGCCCTAAATCACTACCAATAAAAGAGATAAGAGAATAAAAACGTTCTCCAAATTGTTCTTTATTTTGGATGATAAATGCTAGCATATCTTCTTTTTTCGCAAAATATTTTTCTTTATCAATCACAGCCATTTCTTCTTCACCTCTACAAAATAAACATAGCCTACCACAAAATCTAACTAAACGCAAGTTCCACATCAAGATCCGTATCATAAATAGCAATAAACAAAAAAATACATCCTGCAATCAAAATCAGAGTAGAAGCCACTAAATTAGCCTGCTTTAAAAATACTTTTTTGAAATTATCACAAGGATTTTGATCTCTAACATCTTTCAAACTATCCTGAAAAAAATAAAAATATACCAAAAGTGCAACCGAAAAAATAAGAATAAGAGACTTTCGATACTTCTCTTTAAAAGCATCACTACTCGTTTTAATATACTCTGTTTCTAAATAATTACTATAAAAACTAAATCCAATTAAAAACAGATAAACAATCCATATAAAGTCTTCTATCTTTATTTTTTGCAACAGTTCTTCTTTTCCACTCATAATAAAATATATTCTATTTATAAAAATAATATAAATAAAACCAAAAAACTATTTACATAATTTTACTTATAAAAAGCTTCGGTTACTTTTTTTATTAAAATATTTAAAAAATAATTAAAAAAGTAACAATTTTTATTTCTTTTTTGTAAATTAACTAGCACAATGCGTAAAGATAATATTATTTTAAAAGGTAGAGTATTAGTTTCTTCTATCATTGGAAGTGATATGAGAACAACGAAAGATATAGATGCTACATTTCCTCTAAATAAAGATTTCATTAAAAATATTTTTGAAGTAATAAAGAATAGCATTGTGCTAAAAGATTTATTTGATAATTATAGAAAAAAACTTAATTATGCAAAAAACGTAGAATTTGAAGACACTATTAGTGCACTCAAAGAAATAATTAAAATATTAGATTCTGAATTAGTTGGATTATAGTCTTAATGATAGAATATAAAAGAAGACTTATTATGAAATGAAATCTAGTAAAATTTAGTTACCACAAATAACAATCCATATAAAGTCTTCTATCTTTATTTTTTGTAAAAGTTCTTCTTTTCCACTCATAATAAAATATATTCCATTTATAAAAATAATATAATTGGATAGGTGATATTATGTCTCTTCCTAATGTTTCTGCCAAAACTTTTTCACTAAGTGCGATTATTGTAGGCTATTTATTAATTGATGACTTAACAGCAAATGAACAAAATGCTCTTGGAAACTGGTTAATGCTAACAGCACAAGTATTAAGTACCAATGCTTTTTATAAACAAGTCCAACAGGAAAGAAATAACCCCCCTACGTCTACCATTTCAAATGAAGAAGGAATTGCTATGTTAGAGAAAATGGTTTGTGCACTGAAACAAGAAATTGAGGCATTAAAAACTAAACGTTAGAGACGGATTCTGTCTCATTCTGTGTTTCCACTTGAGAATAGAGAAAACAAAGAGTGGCAAGAAGTAAAAGACAACTACCCAAAAAACGTACTCTTAAAGATTCGTTTTCAGGATCATCTGCTAAATCGCTATAGTTTCGTATCAAAAAATAAATATTAATTAGTAAAGTGACAATCAGAATAATTAAAAAAATATTTCGGGCTTTATTACTAGCTCCCGAATCTCTATCAATAATAGATTTTTTAATTAATTCATCTCCATAAATATTAGAAATAGCAATGACTAAGTAAATAACCCAAATAAAGTTTTCAAAAGAAAGCCTCTTAATTAATTCTTCGTTATTATTGTTATTCATAGTTCATTATATTATTATCACGAAAAGATTATCAAACAAATTTCAGTTTTCTATGGTAAAATAAGAACAACTCGAAAAAGCAAAAGTAAAAAAACGAGGAGGAGATTTTATGCATGAACTACTAATTCCCGTAGGAGATGAGCAAAGCTTAGAATATGCAATCGCAAATGGTGCTGATGCCATCTATTTAGGAGTAAAAAACTTTAATGCTAGAATGTCAGCCAAAAACTTTACAGAAGAAGAATTAGAAGAAGCAGTCTCGCTATGCCATTTATATGGAGTAAAACTTTATGTAACAATGAATACTTTAGTAAAAGATACCGAAGTAGAATCATTTTTAAATACCATTTCTAAACTTCATAAGCTAGGAGTAGATGCTGTTATCATGCAAGACTTTGGTATGATTTGTTTAGTACGTGAAATGTTTCCTAATTTAGAAATACATGCCTCTACACAAGCAAACGCATGCAAAGAGGAAACAATAGAATTATTTCATAAACTAGGTGTAAAGCGTGTTGTTCTACCACGAGAGATGAGTTTAGAGGAAATTGAAAATATAAAAGTTCCTATAGAAAAGGAAGTATTTATCCATGGAGCCTTATGTATCAGTTATTCTGGTTGTTGTCTCATTTCTAGTATGATAGGATCTCGCAGTGGTAATAGAGGAGAGTGTACAGGCTGTTGTCGTCTTCCTTATACACTTTATCAAAGAAATCAAAAAATAAAAGACGGTTATCTGCTCAGTACCAAAGAGTTAAATACCTCACCCAAAATAGAAAAACTGAAAAAAAGCAGTATTACCTCTTTCAAAGTAGAAGGAAGAATGAAATCCCCCTTATATGTAGGCCTTATTACTAGATTTTATAAAAGATTAATGAATAATGAAGAATTTTCCTATAAAGAAGAATACAAGAAATTAAAAATCTTATTTAATAGAGAGTTTACGCTAGGACACCTTTTCCATGATGATATTAGAAATAGTAAATCTCCTAACCACTTGGGTTTAAAAATAGGAAAAGTAATAGAAGTAACAAGCAAGAAAATAAAAATAAAACTATCCTATCCCTTATATCAAGAAGATGGTCTCCGGTTTCAAAAATCAAAGAAAGGTTTTATTGCTAATTTTATCTATGATGAAAAAGGAAACTTAATTTCTGAAGCCAAAACTTCACAAATAGTACTATTAGATAATAAAATAAGTCTGAAAGAAAAAGATGATGTTTATAAAACAACGAGTAAAAAATTAAAAGAAAGTATTCTAAATCTAGAAAACAAAAAAATAGCCATTTCGATGCATGTCATAGCAAAAAAACAAAAACCCTTTACTTTAATCATAACAGATGGCGAAAATGAAATATCTCTATCATCTGTTATAGTAGAAAAAGCAAATAAAACTCCATTAACAGAAGAAAGGATAAAAGAAAAATTAAAAAAACTAGGAAATACCCCCTTTATTCTAGAAAATATCACTTGTGAAATAGAAAATGACATTTTTATCCAAGTAAAAGATATTAATGAATTAAGAAGAAATATCATAGAAAAATTAATAATCATAAGAAAGAATAGAAAGGTAGAGTATCAAAGACAAGAAGTAACTTTTGAAAAATATGAGAGAAAACTAGAAAAAGAAATCAGTATAGAAGTAAAAACAGAAGAAAAACTAAAAGAAGTACGAAAAGAAAAAGTAAATAGAATTTATGTACCCAAAAGTCTTTATGAAAAATACAAAGAAGAAAAACACATCTATCAAATAGAAAGTTTTAAAGCCAAAACCAAAGAAAAAAACCTAAAAAAATTCTATCAAATTCCTAAAAAAGATGATATTTGTGATTATACGTTTAATGTTTTCAATATTTATACGGTATACTATTTATTAAAATTAGGGTATAAAAGAGTCACTCTTTCCGTAGAATTAAGTAACGAAGAAATATTTTATCTTTTCACACATTTTAAAGAAGTATTTCATTTTACTCCAAGTCTAGAAGTAATTGCTTATGATAAAGTAGTAGTGATGAATATCTCAGGAAATATTTTGGATTTAAAAGAAAATAATGATGACTATTTCTTAAAGGACTCGAAAGAAAGATATTTTAAAGTTTATTATCAAGATGGTATGACTTATATTTATAATTATGAGATGCGAAAGAGAAACACAGAAAAACTTTTAACATTACCAATTAGTCTTCGCTACCAACTAGAACCATAAAAAGAAAAATTTACTAACTTGTAAATAATAAAAATATTTGTAAACTACTGTTATCAAAATAAAAAAAGTGTGTTAGAATAATACTAAGGAGTGATAAAGTGAAACAAATGGGGAAAGGACATAAGGTTCCTATAAAAAACTATATAATTTTAGTCATGCTGTTTATTGGCGTTTTGTTATTACTATGGTATTTTTCAAAATGGTATCATGCCTATGATGAATATCAAAAACAAACACCCGTTATTCGAGGAACTTTATCAGAAATTACAAATTTAGAACTAGATCATTATATATTAGAAAATCCAACCAGTGCTATTTATATGTGTACGAGTAGTGATATGAAATGTAGAAATTTTGAAAAAAATTTAAAGGCAATGCTAAACAAAAATGAAAAGTTAAAAAATAATATTATTTATCTAAATTTAAGTGATATCAATCAAGATGAATTTGTGGAAAATTTTAATAATACGTATTCTTATAAAGTAAAGTTGAATAAGAATTATCCAGCTATCGTTCTTTTTGAAGATAGTAAAATAGTAGGACTATTACAAGAAGAAAAAGATAAAAATCTAGATTTAAATGAAGTTCGTAGTTATTTAAAACTACATAAAGTAGGGGAAGAATAATGAATCATATTGTTTTATTTGAACCAGAAATTCCTCAAAACACGGGGAATATCATGAGAACTTGTGTTGCCACGAATACTCGTCTTCACTTAATAAAGCCATTAGGCTTTTCTTTGGATGAGAAATATTTAATTCGTAGTAGTGTCAATTACATAGATAAACTAGATTATGAAGTATATGAAAATTTTCAGGAATTTAAAGAAAAGAATAAAGGAGAATACTACTATTTTACTCGTTATGGAAAAAAGCCTCATACAAGTTTTAATTATCAAAATAGAGATAAAAAAGATTTATATTTTATCTTTGGTAAAGAGTCCACTGGTCTTCCAAAAGAATTATTAAAAGAAGATCTAGATCGTTGTATGAGAATTCCAATGACAAAAAATGTAAGAGCATTAAATTTATCCAATTGTTGTGCGATTGTAATTTATGAAGCACTTCGTCAACAGGATTATAATGACCTTTTGAGAACAGAACCACATAAAGGAGAAGACTACTTAGAAAAATAAATGTAATTTATTCAATAAAAAAATCCAACCTGGCTTTGCTCAGAGTCAGAGTTAGATAGAATCCCCAATTATTAGGCAACATTCAACACACAATATTGGTATTAGTTATAAAAAAATAAGACACTTTACATCATTTCAGTATTGATAAGTGTCAACTATAAATTGAGCATAAAAACTCGAATTTAGAGGCGACATTCGCTTGCGAAATCAAAATGTTCCTCTTTTTTTATTTTATGCAAGTTTCCTTGACACATTCATAGTAACATATCTCTTTACACTAACTTTATTAAAAGTTTCTTCTAAAATTTGATTAAAATGTGATATTATATTCATAGAAAGACCTCCGTTATTTTATGGTTATCAAGTTTATTATAACATCAGGTCTTTCCTTTTTTATGTCCTTCCCCAAATAATTTTACAATCAGCGTCACGATAGGCTTGAAATTATAATGAATTTATGGTATATTGTATACAGATGAGGGAAACCTCATATAATAAAAAAAGGGAATACCTAGTTTTGAAGAGTTAGGTACTATCCCAAAAAGTTTTGTTTTAGTACCGACTTAAACAGTGATATGAACCCCATTTCTTGGACATAGAAATGAGGTTTTTGTAT
>CAMNSB010000071.1 GCA_946554325.1 uncultured Mycoplasmatota bacterium | reverse complement strand
GAAAGCGATCTTGCATTCTTGTTTGTCCTTCATCCAAATCTAAATCATCTAAATAAATCTCATAATTACTATCAATCTTTCCTGTGTTTTCTAAAGTAAAAGTATAACCTACTTGTGTTAGTCCTTCTTCATCTGTTACAGGTATGGCATTTACTAGGTGAATTCCACCTTCCATTGTATCGTCTAGAACAAGTTTTAAGCCTTCTACCATCATGGATAGTTCTTTGTTACCTCTAAGTGTTATTTGTAATCATGCAAAAGAGAGTCCAATTACCATGATAATTGCACTAATTGTAACTATGATTCCCATTTTATGTTTCTTTATGAACTCTTGCATAGTTTCAGTCCTTTTCTTTTTTTATACCCATTATTCGCTCTATTTGTTATCATAAAAATAGATTCATATTGCCCTATATAAATTACCAGTTTTCTATTCTTTTCTATAATAAACATACAACAATTCGACATCTTTATCAATAAAAACTGATCTAATTTGTCGTAAATAGATTTACTATTTGATAATTTATTCTCTATTCATAGTCAAATATTTGTCAGAGTAAGAAAGTAATATAAACTAGTAACTAAAATTCGACAGATAGATAAAATAGTCAAGTATTTAGGCAATGAATATGAAAAGCATAAGTATACTAGTAAAAACTCTTAAAATTCACAAAGTATCTTCCTTTATGAATCACATTTCATCTAAAATAACGCACAAAAAAAGTAGGATAATGTAAGAAAACACATTCTACTTTTTATTTATAAATTTTAATCAATTTCTTCTATCTTCATCAAGTTTGTAACTCGAGATTCCCCATTATTAGGGAAACCTCCAGTAATTAAAATAATATCATTTTTCTCTAAATTCATATATTCCTTAGCACATTCTACACTCTTTGTAAGAACCTCATCTGTAGAATTACAAATTGGTAAAATCATTGGATAAACTCCCCAGTTAAGGGCAACACGACGCCCAGTTTTCTCATCAGGAACCAAAGCAATAATTTCTGCATTTGGTTTTAAATTACTAATAAGACGCGCAGTATAACCACTAATAGATGCTGCACAAATAAGTTTAGCATTTAACATATTAGCACTTTCTACTACACAATTAGCAATTGCCGTTGGCGTATCATGAAGTTCATGTTCCCTTTCAGTATAATGGAAATTGGCATAAGGTTCCGTTGCCTCACAAATCTTAGCCATAGCACGAACTGTTTCTACTGGATGTTTTCCAATAGTAGTCTCTCCACTTAACATAACAGCATCACAACCATCTAAAACAGCATTAGCAATATCACTAGTCTCTGCACGCTTAGGACGAGAGTTTTCCATCATAGTCTCTAACATCTCAGTAGCAACAATAGCAATCTTTCCCATTCTCCTACAAGTTTTAATCATATCTTTTTGAACAACAGGAAGTAATTCACTAGCCATCTCAGTACCTAAATCACCACGTGCCACCATAATACCAGCAGCCTCTTCTAAAATAGATTCTAAGTTTTTAACACCAAGTTCACTTTCGATTTTACAAATAATTTGTAAATCTTCACGTCCATGTTCTTTTAATATCTCTTTAATCTCTAATACATCTTCACGAGAAGAAACAAAAGAAATCGCTAAATATTCTCCTCCATGTTCACAAGCATACTGAATATCATTTCGATCCATATCACTAACATAAGGAATATCTAAAGAAACACCAGGTACTGATAAACTTTTACGATTCCCAAGTACTCCTCCATTAATAATCTTACAAGTAATACCATCTTCTTCCTTGCTAATCACTTCTAATTTCATCTTAGCATTTTCAAGTAACATATTATTACCTACATTTAAACTATCTAATGCTTCAGGATGGTTAACACTAAAACGTTCTTCGTTGCCAAGACATTCCTCTTTAACAATACGGATAGTTTTACCCTCTACAAGTTCAATTGAATCTCCCTCTAACATGCCACTTCTAAACTCTGGTCCTTTCGTATCCCAAAGAATAGCAACATTTCTACCAGTTCTCTTACGAACCTCTCTAGCAGACTCCACTGCTTTCTTTCTCTCTTCAATGGTTGCATGTGTAAAATTAACACGTGCAATATCCATTCCAGCAAGAACCATTTGTTCCATAACGTCTGCATCATTACTAGCAGGCCCAATACTACAAACGATTTTTGTTTTTTTCATATTTTCACCACTCCTTTTCTGAACAGTTATCATTATACAATAAAAAAAGAGTTTAATACAAGTATTTTCATTTAAAAAGTTATTCCAGTACACTGGAATAACTTTCGTTTTTCTTTCTCAAACAGATTCCTAATATAAAAAAGGATTAGAACTGACTAACATTTGAAAACTATCCTTCGCTAAACTTCGGATTCAAAGTAAGTGTCATTTCCATCCCCTCTGTAATAGCAGTACCACAAGGTATATTCTGACTACTAACGTAGCCTTTTCCCTCTTTTTTTACTTTAATTCCTAAAAGATTAAGTAAAGTAGTTGCCTCTTTACTAGAGAAATTCATAACATCTGGCACAGTAATATTAGAATCATTCGTAATCAAAAACACTTTTTCTTTATTTGTAACAGTAGCAGAAGACTCTGGATATTGCTTAATCACTTTATTTCCTGATCCAATCACAACTTGATTAGAAATACCATGTTCATTCAATATTTGTTTTACATCTTCTACTTTTTTATTCACAAAAGAAGATAACTGATATTGTACTAACTCTTCCCCTTTTTCTTCGATAGGTTCATATCCATAATATTTAGATAAATTAACAACAAGCCCCTTCACTGCATTCCAAATAACTCTCTGATTCCCCCCACTTGGTCTTTTAACAGAAGTATAAATAATGACCTTTGGATCATCCTTAGGATAAATTCCTGAAAAAGAAGAAATAATATCCTCTTCCCCATGCATATATCCTCCTCCATTTTCATTAGCAATCTGGGCAGTTCCTGTTTTTCCAATAAGTCCATATCCTTCCATTTTATATCCTGCCCCTGTATTCCCTTGCCCATTAACAGTCTCATCCATTAACGCTTTAATCTTAGAAACAGTAGTAGTAGAAGCAACCCTTTCTATCTCTTTTCTCTTTCCTTCAAAAATAACTTCTTCTGTAGAAGGATCTACAATTTTCTCAACCAAATATGGTTTCAATAACATCCCATCATTTGTAAGTGGAGTTAAAGCCTGAATATTTTGCATAGGAGTTGTAGTAATTCCTTGTCCAAATCCAGCATTATAAACTTCTGTCTCATACTTAAACCCAAGCTTTCCACCTTCCTCATTAGGAAGAGAAATTCCAGTCTTAGACCCAAATCCTAATTTTCTAAAATATTGTCTAAGCATAGCACTATTCATATGCCTTTTAATAAGATTAATAATACCTGTATTACTAGAAAGTGCATACCCTCGATCAAAGGAAATAGTTCCCCATCCATTCCGATTCCAGTCTCCAATTTCTGTTCCATCTTCTGTCCTGTAAACTCCTGAGTAAAATGTTTCTCCCCCATCATAAACACCATTTTCCATAGCAGCCATATAAGTAAAAGTTTTCATAGTACTTCCAGGCTCATACGGAGAAGAAATCGTCTGATCCAAATACTTTGTCATATTCCGTTTATTAGGATCAAAAGAAGGTGAAGTAGACATTGCCAAAGTTTTTCCAGTCTTAGCATCTGCAACAACCATAGTAAACCAATCAAAATGAGCCTCTTCGGAAGCTTGATGAAGCGCTTGTTCTACAAAAAACTGAATATTACTATCAATCGTTAAATAAATATCTTTCCCTTCAATAGCATCTTTTCTAACTTCATTGGTATCAGCAATCTTATAACCCTTTAAATCCTTTTGATAAGTAACATATCCATCCTCTCCACGAAGTATTTTATCATAATAAAGTTCTAATCCCATCTCTCCAACAATAGTATCCTTAGAATTTTTACCCTCTTCAACTTTATTTTTAGCATATCCCAAAGTATAAGACATAAAATCCCCCTTAGGATAATATCTTTGATAACTTTCTATAAAATCTAACCCTGGTAAATTTAATGCTTCTATTTTATTTTTCGTAAGTTCTGTAAGACCTTTACCATGAGATCCAAACTCTGTTTGATAAACATTTTCTTTATTTAAGTATTTAAGTACTTCTGCTTCTTCCATCGAAAGAATAGGAGCAAGTTCTTTTGCTGTTTTTTCTTTATCTACTACATGTTGTGGTCTATTCTTATCTTCTGTTCTTTTAGGAGAAAGATAAGCAATTAATTTATAAGAAGATACATTTTGTGCTAAAACATCAGAATTAGAAGAATAAATCGTTCCACGTTTTGCAGTTAATGTCTCTGTTTTTGTAGTACGCTTACTAGCAAGTTGTTTTAAATCTGTTCCATCTATAGTAGAAGAAAGTCCAAGTTGAAGAAGTCTTCCCATCATAAGAAGAAAACAAAAAAGAGCTATAATGATAATTATAGTACTATATCTAACATTATTTCTCTTTTTCTTCTTTCTTTTTTTAGCAGCCAATATATTCACATCCTACTTGTTACTTACTTATCTATAGTCTTTATATTACTATTATTATAACTCAAACCTTGATCTTTCGCAACTTCTTGAATTTTAGTAAGAGAGGCAAGTTCATCAATGGTCATTGCTAAACTTTCATTTTTCTTAGTCTGTGCTTCAATTAATTTTTTTTGTTTTTCTACATCAAAATTAATTTTCGCAAGAGTTGCCTTTGAAAAAACAATAGAAATAGGTGCAATTAATAATAGAAAAACAGCAAATGTATATAATAACTTCTCAAACCTAGACATCTTTAATCTTTTTTTTACTTTTCTCATAACTATTCCTCTTTTCTTATTTAATTCTTTCAATAACTCTCATCTTTGCACTTCTAGCTCTTGGATTATTTAAAATTTCTTCATCTGATGCGACAATAGCTTTAGAAGTAACAAGTGAAAAATTTGGTAAATACTCTTCTGGAATATTAGGTAACCCTTTTACTTTATCATCTATTTTAACTACTCTTTTAAAATAATTTTTTACAATTCTATCTTCTAAGGAATGAAATGTAATAACCACTACTCTTCCCCCTACTTTTAATAAAGATAGAGCTTGTTCAAGTGTAGGTTCTATAACATCTAACTCATGATTGACTTCGATTCTAAGTGCTTGAAAAATTTGCCTTGCTGGATGTTTATGAAGTCTCATTTTCATAGGCACTGCCATTTTAATAATATCGACAAGCTCCAAAGTAGTTTCAATTGGTTTTATTTTACGTGTTTCTACAATATGTTTAGCAATATTATTAGCAAACTCACTTTCTCCATAAATTTTAAAGATATGAGCGAGCTCCTTTTTATCATAAGTATTCACAATATCATAAGCAGAGATTAAACTAGACTGATCCATTCTCATATCAAGTCTGGAATCAGTGTGAAAACTAAATCCACGATGATCATCATCTAACTGTGGACTAGAAACTCCAAGGTCAAATAAGACACCGTCTACTGAAGAAACGCCAAGGGATTCTAGCTTTTCTTTCATATGACAAAAATTACTTTTAATAATAGTGAAGTTAGTACCAATCTCATTTAAATGATTGGTACTAAAAGAAATTGCTTCACTGTCTTGATCAAAGGCGAATAAAAACCCCTCTTTTATTCTAGCCAAGATGCCTCCACTGTGTCCTCCATAGCCCAAAGTCGCGTCAACAATAACAGAGTGTTCATCTAGTTTTAGTGCCTCTATCGCTTCATTAAATAATACACTAATATGCCTCATGAATATCCACTCCATCAAATAAATTTTCAGCTATATCAGACATGTTGTCCTTAGCAGAATTGAAAAAATCATTCCAAGCACTTTCTGACCATATTTCTAATCTATCTCCTGTACCAATGATAACACATTCACGTAAAAGAGAAGCATGAGCAATTAATGGTGCACTAATATGAATTCTACCTTGCTTATCAAATTCTGCTTCACTAGCGCCTGATAAAAGAAATCTCATAAATAATCGAGCATCCTTTTTAGTAAAAGGTAAGGTTTCTAGTTTTTCTACAATTTTTTGAAAGGAATCATTAGAATAGACAAAAAGACAATTATCAAGTCCTCGCGTCACAACAAACTTTTCTCCTAAACTCTCTCGAAATTTAGAAGGAATAATAATTCTTCCTTTATCATCAATCGTATGATGATACTCTCCCATAAACATAGAAATCCCCCACTTTTCACCACAATCAACCACTGCTTATTATCATCTTACTATAATACCCATTATTTGTAAAGAAGAGGAAAGAATTTTTCAAGTACTTTTTTCGACAACTTGACATAAATTGACAAAAAAAAGAAAACTAATATATAGTTTCTATTCTAAATGCAGTATTTCTTGTTCTGTTAAATTAGTTACCTCAGAAATAAGAACAATATCCATTCCTTTTCCTTTTAATTTTTTTGCAATTTCTATATTACTCTCCTTGATTCCCTCCTTGATTCCCTCCTTTATTCCTTCTTTTATTCCTTCTTTTATTCCTTCTTCTTTCCCTTCTTTTAATCCTTCTTCCCTTGCTTTTTTCCTCTCATACTTATTTTGTAAGTAATTGGTAATTTCTCTATCTTCTTCGGCATCATACCATCCTATGGTATTAATATCAAATGATAAATCTTCAATTCTTTTCCCTGCTTCCATCATATCTTTATCCCCTTCACTAATTTCCTTAATCTCTCCCTTTGTATCTAGTACTAATAGTAATAATTCTTTTTCTAGTTTGGTGAGATTTCCTCTTTCTTCTTTATTATAATATTTTTCACAGATTTTCGCTAGGTTAATATGATATTTGACATAATTTTCCACTTCTACAATATGACATTTCGTATCCATCAGTTTAAACTCTATAATCACTCGATCATCTTCTTCATCAAAAGGAAAAAAATTATCAAAATTAATTTGAATCCACATTTTCTCTTCATAATCTTCCCCTATTTTAAGACTTTCACTACCAATTCTCCTCATATAGGCTTCATTTTTCTCATAAAGTCCATCATAGTACTTCTTATTCATTTCGAGATTAATTAATTTGTTTTCTATTTGAACTATCACATCACTTCTTTTCTCTTTTTCAGTAATATGACTAATTCTATGATTCGTATCTTGAATAGTCATATTATTTAATGTTATCTCTTTATCAAGTCCTAAAATTTGATATAAAATATCTGCTAAATAATTAGGACACCCTTTCATCACTTCTTTAAAAACCATATCATAAATTCCTGGAATTACTTTTCCTTCTTCT
>CAMNSB010000070.1 GCA_946554325.1 uncultured Mycoplasmatota bacterium | reverse complement strand
TTGCACCTGGGACAATCGTAGGTGGTGGGGACGGGAGTGCTGATGATCCGTTTACTGTTGATATGGACCCAAATATCTAAAGCTTTAAAATAGAAATCATAAAATAAAGTAGTGATAGTTTAATAGACCATTTCACTACTTTTTCTTAGTTTATGAGCTAGCACTTTTTACCTAATGCATATAATAAAGTAAAGGAGTGTAAAGAATGCAAAATGTAAGTAATCGGGAGCTAGAAATCTTAAGAAATATCTATCGAAAACAAAAAGAAGAAAAAGATAAAAAAATACGAAAACTATGCTCTAACGATGATTACCTTTTATGGCTTAAAAAGTTCACAATAATGCATACAAGCTTTAGAAGTGATGATAAACTATTGCACACTTATAAAATTTCTCATCAAGATAGAGAAAACATAGATAAATTAGAACTACTATATGAAGGAATAGAAGACTATGCTGAAAATGAAGAAATATTTCCTAAACTAACCACTTATGGCAATTGCTATTCCCTTTACTACAAAAGAACAGGATACTATATTGGAAGATATACAACAGGAACAAAAGATAGTTATTGCTGCACAAGAGTAAGTGAATATAAACTACTAGACCCTATTGACTTTTCGGACATAAAAACCTATAGCATACAAAAACTAGAGTCAAGTTATCAAAAAAGCAAAAAATAAAAAGTATAGAGCAGATTGTCTATACTTATTTTCTATTGGTAGTCCGTACGGGTTTCGAACCCGTGAATACTGCCTTGAGAGGGCAGCGTGTTAAGCCCCTTCACCAACGGACCAAATATCTCTTTGCAAAAGATATTATTATCCTACCATAAATTATTTGTTTTTACAATACTTTATGATTAAATTAATTGACAAATCTAGAAACATCATAATATAATACTAAGAGTATGACAAACTGTCATATAGGAGTGATTGAAATGCCTAGTAAAACATTTTTGAATCTAAAAGATGAGAAAAAAAAGAAATTATTGGCTGCAGCGAAAAAAGAATTTACAAGAGTACGATTCAGCGAAGCATCCATCAATCAAATCATTAAGGAAGCAAGTATCTCTCGAGGTAGTTTCTATATGTATTTTGAAGGAAAAGAGGACTTATATGCTTATCTTTTGAGTAAACATCGTATCAATGGAATAAAACTACTAATAGACTGCCTAAATAGGAGTAAGGGAGATATCATAAAAGCTTATGAAAAGGTATATGACCTCTTTTTAAGAAAATGTCTTTTAGAAAAGGAAAAAAACTTCTTTAAAAATATCTTTCAAAATGCCAATCTTTATATGGAAAATAAAACAGGCTTTTGTTGCTTTGAAAGTAAGGAAGAAAAAAGACTATTTCAGGAATTGATTGAAAAAATAGATAAAGAAAAGTTATCTATAGATGCAAAAGAGAGTATAGAAGATATGATAATACTATTATTTGATATTACAATGAAGAGTATTATTCCAGTTATTTTCCTAGAAAAAGATGAAAAAAATGCAAAATGTCACTTCCAAAAATCATTAAAATTAATTAAAGGAGGAATCTATAAATGAGACATATTTTAGGATGCCTAAAAAAACATATTGGTGTAGTATTTATCATTATTTTACTACTAATAGGGCAAGCATCCTGTGATTTATCTCTTCCAGACTATACATCCAAGATTATTAATATTGGAGTACAACAAGGAGGAATAGAAGAACTTGTTCCAAAAGTAATTACAGAAAAGGATATGAAAGAAGTATTACTATTTACAGATAGTAAGGAAGAACAAGAAATACTAAAAAATTATAAATTGATAAAACATGATGCAAAAGAGGACAAAAATTATAAAAAATATAGTAAAAAGTATCATGTGTTAGCAAAAGAAAATATTTATATTCAACATGAAAATAAGTTAGAAGAAAAAATACAAAAAGAGTTTGATAAAGCATTACTAGTTCACTCTGTAATGACATCAAAGGCAAAAGAATATAAACAAATTCAGGAAAATATAAAAAAAGAATTACCAGATGTTATGAAAAGCTATAATTTAATTAAAGTTTTTGAGATAATGCCAGAGGAATCTCGTAAAAAAATGTTAGAAAGTATGGATGAAAAGTTTTCTGATATGCCAGAGTCTATTATTGAACAAAGTGCAACAACTAGTATAAAAAAACTATACCAAAATGTAGGAATGAACACAGATAAATTGCAAACGAATTATATTATGGTATCAGGTGCAAAGATGTTAGGGATTGCCCTTTTCAGCATGGTACTTACGATTATTGTCGGCTTCCTATCTAGTAGAATTGCTTCCTCTACTTCTAAAAATCTAAGGGAGGAAATATTTACAAAAGTTTTAAATTTCTCAAAAGCAGAATATAAAGAGTTTGGAGTATCGTCCTTAATTACTAGAAGCACCAATGATATTCAACAAGTGCAAATGCTTCTTGTGATGTCTTTAAAAATTGCAATTTATGCTCCTATTATTGGGTTTGGTGGAGTGATGAAAGCACTTCGTACCAATGTTTCTATGACTTGGATTATTGCTCTTGGAGTTATTATTATTTTAGGAATTGTAATTACACTATTTACTCTTGTTATGCCAAGGTTTAAGAAAGTTCAGAAACTAATTGACAGAATGAATCAAGTAACAAGAGAAATTATTACAGGAATTCCAGTCATTCGTGCATTTTCTAATCAAGAACATGAGAAAAAACGTTTTGCAAAGGCAAATTTAGATCTTAAGAAAAATACGATGTTTGTAGACCGTGTAATGTCTATGATGATGCCAACGATGATGTTCGTAATGAATGGTATTTGTATTTTAATTGTATGGCAAGCATCTCATAGTATTGATGAGGGACTAATGCAAGTAGGGGATATGTTAGCATTCATTCAGTATACGATGCAAATTGTAATGGCGTTTTTAATGATATCTATGTTTTCTATTATGCTTCCACGTGCCAATGTGTCAGCGAACCGAATTTATGAAGTATTAGATAGGAAAGAGTCAGTGACAGATCCAACTTCTCCGAGGAGCTTCGGAAAAAGAGTAAAGGGGTTAGTTGAGTTTAAAAATGTATCCTTCCGGTATCCTGATAGTGATGAAGATGTGCTGATGGATATTAATTTTACAGCTCAGCCAGGTACTACTACAGCTTTCATCGGATCTACTGGATCAGGAAAAAGTACTTTAATTAATCTCATTCCAAGATTTTATGATGTAAGTGATGGAGAAATCTTAATCGATGGAATTAATGTTAAAGATGTAGAAATAGCTGAGTTAAACAAAAAGATTGGCTATATTCCTCAAAAAGGAGTACTTTTCTCTGGAACGATTGAGACAAACATCAAATATGGAAATGATGAAATGTCAGATGAACAAATGGAGCGTGCTGCAAGAATTGCCCAAGCGACTGAATTTATTGAAGGAAAATCAAAAAAGTATGATGAAAAAATTGCACAAGGTGGAACGAATGTCTCTGGTGGTCAAAAACAACGCTTGTCCATTGCTCGTGCAGTAGCAATAGACCCAGAAATTTATATTTTTGATGATAGTTTTTCAGCGCTAGACTTCAAAACAGATAGTGAACTTCGCAAAGCTCTTCATAAAGAAACGAAGGACGCAACCATCTTTATCGTTGCTCAACGTGTAAATACCATCATGAATGCAGACCAGATTGTAGTGTTAGATGAAGGACGTGTCGTTGGTATGGGAACACATAAAAAACTATTAAAGACTTGTGATGTTTATCGAGAAATTGCATCCAGTCAGCTTACAAAGGAGGAGTTAGAAAATGCCTAAACATGGTCCAAATGGTCGAGGTGGAATGGATAAAGCCAAAGACTTCAAAGGAACAATGAAAAGAATTTTTAAATATATGAGAAATTACAAAATCAGTTTGTTCTTTGTATTTATCTTCTCTATTGGAAGTGCCATATTTTCAATTGTTGGTCCTAAAGTCCTAGGACGTGCGACTACAGAAATTTTTAATGGTCTTATTGGAAAAGTAATGGGAACAACTGCTGGTATTAACTTTGAAAAAATTGCAGGAATTCTTCTGACGCTATTAGGTCTTTATTTAATCAGTATGATATTTTCCTACATTCAGGGATTTATCATGACTGGTGTTGGTCAAAAGATTACTTATACACTAAGAGAACAGATTTCAAATAAGTTTCACCTTCTGCCACTTAAATATTACGAATCACAAACAACAGGAGAAATTTTATCACGTGTTACCAATGATGTAGATACGGTATCTCAAACACTAGACCAGGTGACAACGCAGCTTTTGTCGCAAATTACAATGATTGTAGGTATTTTATGTATGATGCTATCGATTAATGTCTTTATGACCTTGGTATCTTTAGTAATTATTCCTATTGCCTTATTCTTTATTACATTTGTAGTGGGAAGAAGTCAAAAGTACTTTGCTCGTCAACAGGAATATTTAGGTGTATTAAACGGGCAAATTGAAGAAAATTATGCAGGACACGAAATAGTTAATGTCTTTAATGGAAAATCTCGTGCAATAGAAAAATTTGCTAAAACCAATGATGAGTTATATGATTCAGCTTGGAAGAGTCAATTCTTATCAGGAATGATGCATCCGATTATGACTTTTATTGGAAACCTAGGGTATGTGCTAGTATCCATACTAGGTGGTTACTTAGTAATCAAAAACCAGATTGAAGTAGGAGATATTCTATCATTTACACAGTATGTAAGAAACTTTACAAGTCCAATTGCCCAAATCGCTCAGGCAATGAATATGGTCCAAATGCTTGCAGCATCTGCTGAGCGTGTCTTTGAATTTTTAGATGCTACTGAAGAAATACCAGAAAAAATGGACGCTCACAGTACAGAAAAGTTAATTGGAAATATTGATTTTAAAAATGTAGGGTTTGGATACACGAAAGAAAAAACAATTATCAATAACTTCAGTGCCAAGATTAAACAAGGTCAAAAGGTAGCAATTGTAGGACCAACGGGTGCTGGAAAAACAACAATGGTAAAACTACTCATGCGTTTTTATGATGTAAATGAAGGGGCTATTACGATAGATGGAGTAAATATCAAAGACTTTAAGCGAAATGATTTACGTGATATGTTTGGAATGGTTCTACAAGACACCTGGCTATACTCTGATACTATCAGGGAAAATATTCGTTATGGAAAGTTAGACGCTACGGATGATGAAGTAGAAGATGTGGCAATACTTGCCAAAATTGACCATTTCATTAGAACACTTCCACAAGGTTACGATATGGTAGTAAATGAAGAAAGCGATAACATCTCAGAAGGACAAAAACAACTTCTAACCATTGCCCGTGTAATTCTAAATGACCCTAAGATTTTAATACTAGATGAAGCAACCTCATCAGTAGATACCAGAATGGAGATTTTAATCCAAAAGGCAATGGATAAATTAATGGAAGGGCGAACCTCTTTCATTATCGCTCACCGCTTATCAACTATCCGTAATGCTGACCTTATCTTAGTGATGAAAGATGGCGATATTGTAGAACAAGGAAATCATAATGAGCTTTTAAAGAAAAATGGTTTTTATGCAACACTTTATAATTCCCAATTTGAAGGAGTGGATGGATAGTCCATTTTTTCTTTTGCAAAAACAGTAAAAATATGATACCTTTATAAAAGATAAACCATGTAAGATCCTAAAAGGAGGAAGATTTTAATGTATGAGAAAATAATGACTTTCATTCAACAAACTGATTATGATATTGGATTTTATGCATGTGATAAAATAGATAACGAAATTAAATATAATGAAAATCTTTTGTTTGAGTCTGCTAGTTGTATAAAATTGTTTATTTTAATTGAATACTTTAAACAAGTATATGAGCAGAAAATAAACACTTCTGATATTTTTACTTATACTAAAGAAGATTATATTCCTGGACTAGACACTGGGATTATTGGTAAACTGAGTTATGGAATAAAGCTTACTTCTCTTGATTATGCAACGTTAATGATTATCTATAGCGACAATATTGCTACCAATAAATTGATTACTTATCTAGGAATAGAAAATATTAATCAAACGATTCAAGAATTAGGTTTTTCCAATACAGTTTTGCTTCATGAGTTAAATTTAATAAAGTATTTTAAATTTGGACAAACAACACCTTATGAATACGCTAAAGCATATCAAATGATTTTAAATGGTAAAATGATAAATGAAGAAGTATCGAAAAATATTTTAGAAGTTTTAAAAAAGCAAGAAAAGAATGATATGCTAACAAAAGGGCTACCAGTTTTAGATGTATTATTAAAAGGAACAGATGATAGCATAATAAAATATATTGCTTCAAAAAGTGGCTCTATCGTTTGGGAAGGAAAAGAGATGAAAAATCTTAGAAATGATGGAGGTATCATCTCTACAAAATATGGTAATTATATCATATCAATTTTTATATCCAACCTGGATGATTTGCAGTTTAACTATGATAATGCAGGAATTGAGCTAGGAAGTCAAATTCATAAAATCATTTTTGATGAATTTATAAAAAATAAAGGATTATTGAAAAAGGAGAATGATGAAAAGTGAAAGTAGAAATAGTTGTAACAGGAACGTTAGATGAGAATTGTTATGTATTAAAAAAGAATCATACTTGTCTAGTGGTTGACCCAGGAGATGATTACGATAAGATTAAAGAAGCAATTGGTGAGGATAAAGTCTTAGCAGTTTTAATTACCCATTCTCATTTTGACCACGTAGGGGCTCTTCGTGATTTTCTAAAAAAGAAAAGTATTAAAATCGTAAAGAAGAGTAATACACAGGACAAGGGAATAGTAACGATTGGAGACTTTACCTTTCAAACACTTCATACTCCAGGCCATTCAAGTGATTCTATTTCATTTTATTTTGAAGAAGAAAAGATGATGTTTGTTGGCGACTTTATTTTTAAAGATAGTATTGGAAGATGTGATTTGCCTACAGGAAGTGTTTCCGAAATGGATAAAAGTATTGAAAAAATAAAAAAATATCCAGGTGATATTACGTTATACTCAGGACATGGGGAAGTTACGACATTAGAAGAGGAAATGAAAAGCAATCCATATTTAAATGGGTAACTTTTTATTTTTTTCTCATAAAAATGGAGTTTGTTCGATTTTTTTATAAGTTTATCTATTGTATAATTTATCTAGGAATACTTAGTTAGTTTAGGTACTGTTCCCTTTTGCTTTTTGTGAAAGGGGGTGAAATTATGAGAAAATCAGAGAAAACTCTAATGAATATCATAGTGCTCCTTATTATCGTGATTCTTATCATGTTAATAAAAATAGTACCAACTGTGAACTGAACCCCAAAAGTTGGACAGTTTATAAATAGTTTCTAATTAGAGGATT
>CAMNSB010000069.1 GCA_946554325.1 uncultured Mycoplasmatota bacterium | reverse complement strand
TAACTAAAATAGTGTTAGTGATTTTTACTCACCAACACTATTTATTATAGAACCGAAAGAATCTTTTTCTAGTATTTTTTTGCCTTCATTTATAAAAAGTCTCATTTGCAACATTTCCTTTTTCTAGTATAACAAGACAAAAGGAGGCAATAATATGTTTTTAAAGTTGAAAGATTCTGATTTAGATTTTGAAAATATGCGAGAAATATCATATGAAAGGGATAGTAAAATTAAACTAGAAAAATTAAGAGAGGGGTTAAAGATTCCCATTATTTCAGATGGGATGTTTAAAACTCTCTTTCAGAGGGAAGACTGTATTCAGTATCCATGTAAACTACTTTCTTATATAGTGAATTTAAGTTATGAAGATTTACTTTGTCATTTGATAAGACAGAAACTGGTAAAGAAGGAAATAGTAGTTATTCTTATCGTCAAGACTTAGTTGTTACTATAGATAATGCAAAGATTGTAGTGGAAATGAATAATAATGATACAGAAAAAGTAAGACAGAGAAATCTATCTTATATGATGAGAATAAGAGAAGATAGAAAAGAAAAGGATACGTATCGTCAGACAATTTTAGTTAATCTTAATAACTATTGTTATAAAGGGGACGATAGTATTAGAAAAGACTTTGCTCTTTCCGATCACATAGGGGTTCTTTATACAGATAGTTTACTTGTTGTTGATATTTATTTACCCAACATCAAGAAAAAGTGTTATACTAAAGGTATAAAAGCACTAAGCGAGATGGAAAGATTTCTACTTGCAGGAGTAGAACAAGATATAGAGAAAATACATTAATAGGAGAGGATCTAGTGATGGAAGAGTTTATAAAAGAAAATGAGAAGCGAAGTTATGATGATGATTTAAGGGAGTCTTATGATAAAGAAGAAGCACTCAAGGACCAAGCATTTCGTGATGGGATAAGAGAAGGTGAAGAGAGAGGAAGCCGTGCAAGGAATATTGAAATTGCCTGCAAAATGTTAGAAGAAAAAGAATCTATAGAAAAGATTATGCTATATACATCTTTAACAGAAACGGAAATACAGAAATTGAAGACAGAATAGTGTCTTTTTTCTTTTCTCTAAAAAATTGTATAAAAAATAATATAACTGACCATAACTATTTTGAAAGGAGATAAGTTATGGCACGTCACAAAGTGGAGATTGTGAACGTGAATACTGCAGATATTAAAGTATTAAGTAATGAAGAAATGAAAAGGTTATTTCAAAAAATGCAAGAAGGGGATCCTTTTGCAAGAGAGGACTTAGTACAAGGAAATCTAAAATTAGTGCTATCCATATTAAGAAAATTTCACAACCGTGTAGAAAATATGGATGATCTATTTCAAGTAGGATGTGTAGGACTTATAAAAGCAATCGACAACTTTGACTTATCCCATGAAGTAAAATTTTCAACTTATGCAGTACCCATGATTCTAGGAGAAGTGCGTAGATATTTACGGGATAACTCTAGTATTAGAATTAGCAGATCTTTAAAAGATATTGCCTATAAAAGTTTGAAACTAAAAGAAGAAGCAATTGCATTAGGAAAAAAAGATCCTACCATAGAAGAGCTTAGTAAAGCATTAGAAGTGAGTGTTTATGATATCGTAAATGCCCTAGACTCCTTAAAAGAGCCTATCAGTATGAATGAAGCAATTTATAATGATGGGGGGGATACCATCTACTTATATGATCAGATCGAAGATAAAAAAGCAAATAGTGAAGATATGCAAATAAAACTAGCCTTAGAAGAAGCTGTAAGCACCTTAAATGAAAGAGAACAACATATACTAGATGAACGCTTTATCATCGGAAAAACACAAATGGAAATTGCAGAAGAACTAATCATTTCTCAAGCTCAAGTATCACGTCTTGAAAAATGTGCAATTGCAAAGTTAAAGAAAATTTTGAAATAAATCCTCATATACTGATAATAGGTGGTAGGATGAGACTTTCGGATTTACAGACTAAGAATATCGTAAGCATGGATAATGGGAAAAATATAGGAAATATTATTGATGTAAAAATAAATGAAAAAGGTATGATCGATGCCTTAGTAATAGAACAAAATAGAAATATGCTCTCTTTTTTAAATAGAGAAGGAGAAATGTATATTGATTGGAAAGATATAGAAAAAATAGGAGAAGACGTCATTTTAGTAAGAACACACTACTGATGTCTTTTTTCTTACGCTATTACATAGATTAGAATCATGAAAGTACATTGCAAAAAAAAGAAGAAAAATAAAATGAAACTCCTAATATGGGTATTAATACTAGTAGTAATCACCACATTTTTTCTATTAAAAATAGTAAGTAAGAAAATGAATCCTATTATTTTACGCTACGCAACAATAGAGGCAAAAAGATTCACAACCGCCCTCATCAATTCTGCAGTAGATAAAAACATCATAAATGAAATAGACAATAATCTCTTTACAATAACTAAAAACAAAGAAGGAGAAATCCAGTTAATTGATTTTAATGGAAAAGAAGTAAATCGTCTTCTAAATTTAATCTCTGAAAAAATAGAGAAAAATTTATTAAAAATGGAAGAGGGAAATGTAGAAGAACTAAATGTTTCAAAAGCCTTAAAAGGATATAATTTTGAAAAATTAAAAAAAGGAATTGTCTGTGAAATACCAGCAGGAGTATTACTAGGAAATTCATTGTTTTCCAATCTAGGACCTACTATACCGATAAAACTATCTTTTCTAGGACAAGTAATAGTGCATCTAAAAACAAAAGTAGAAAGCTATGGAATTAATAATGCCTATTTAGAGTTATATGCCCATATTGAAGTGACAGAAAGAATTACCATGCCAATGACAACAGAAGAACAAAAAGTAAAAATAGATATTCCACTTACAATGAAAATTTTACAAGGAAAAGTACCAAACTACTTTCAAAGTGGTCTAAGCCAAAATTCATCACTTTTGACTTTCCAGCTAACAGAATAAATGATATACTAAAAAATAAGAAAGGATGAAAATATGAAAGAAGTAAAAGTTAGAAATTTTAAATATGAAATAATAAAAAATATAGATAGTTGTCTGAATATAGAAGAACTAGATGAAAAAGTAACAGATTATTTTGATTCCTTTGATTATATTTTTGGAGATTACTCATATGATAAATTACGACTAAAAGGATTTAATGATAAAAATGCTAAAAACTTCTCAAAAGTTAATGATATTAAAGGATTGGATTCTTATATCAAAGAATACTGTAGTTATGGAGCAAAATATTTTTTACTAAAAAAAAATAAAATAGTAGTTGTAAAATTTCCAAAATATGATAAAATGATATTATATGAATAATAAGGGAGGATTAGAAGTGATGGAAGAAAAGAAAATAATGTCAATTGTAGCAGCAGACGGTTCTATTGATGAAGTAGAAGTAGTGCTAGCGTTTGAATTTAAGGATAATCAAAAAGAATATGTGATTTATACCAAAAATGAAAAAGATGAAGCAGACAATGTGACGGTATATGTTTCTAATGTTGATCGCTCTACAGGACAAGCCCGTCTTTTGGGTGTAGAAAGCGATGAAGAATGGAATCGTATTAAAGATGTATTAAGAGAACTTGCAAAAGCAGAATAATATAAGGAGGAATGAATGATGACAAGTGCAAATACATATACAATGCCTGTTAGAGACTATAAGTCTGCAAGTATTCCTCAAGATGAAAGTGCTCTAGAGCCTAGAATTATTAAACTTTCTCAAGAAACATATAAAAGAGGAAAAAAAGTGTTTAGTCAAAGTGGCAATTTGAAACAAGTTTTGAAGATGGAACCACAAGTAGAAAAAACAGCAACAAAATTAGAAGATTTGAAAGAAGAAGAAAAACAAAAAATAGAAAGTAAAGCAAGAAGAATAGAAAAAATCATCACGCTTTCAGTACAAACTATTTCTAGTGCTAAATTAGAAGAAAAGGCAAAGCCTGCTAAATTAGGTTCATCTTTCATTAGTAAAGTACATACAAATGAAAGATTCTGTCGAAAGATATTAGAAGAAAGCAAAAAAGAAAAAACACCAAAAGAAATCAATGTTCAAAATGTAGTAGAACCATCTGATATTACAATTAACTTTAATCCAGAAGAGATAAAACAACGTGTAAATAGTTCTTTTGAAAATGCAGATGAAAGAATAGAATTTACTCCAATCAAGGAATATAAAATAGATATTCCTACAGAGGAAGAGAAAGAAAATCAAGAAAGCTATCGACTTCCTCATGCTGAACGTAGTGCAAAATTAAATGTATCAACTTTAGAAGATAGTAAAGAAAATCTCAAAGATTATATAAAAATCCCAGAGAAAAATGCTAATCTTTCTATAGAAAATAATAATTTTGAAATGAATAAAGCTGATAGAACTAGTGTTTTATCAGTAGATGAAATGTTACGTGGAGGTCGAGTAGAAAACATGAGAGAAGATAGTTTCTTAACGGATGAATATAAAGAAGAAAGAGCAAATGGTAATACAGATGATGGAATCGAAGCATTAATGCTAGAAGTAGCAGAAGAACAAAGACGTGCAGAAGAAGCAGCAACAGCAGCCGAACAAGCACGCAAAGAAAGAGAAAAAGCAGAAGAAGAGCTTAGAAATATTCAAGCACTGGCAAAAGCAAAACAAGAAGAAAGAGAAAGAGCACAACGAGAAAAAGAACAAGTAGAAAAACAACGAGAAGAAACTAGAAAAGCTTATGAGGCAACACTAGATGCCACAAGAAAAAAATTAGAAGCAGAGAAAACAAGAATCATGAATAAAGCAAAGACATATCAAAGAGAATATCAACGTGCTACAGAAGCAACCAATAAGCTTTGGTCTGAGAGAGTAGCAACAGAAGAACAAATTGATGTAATTGATACAGAAATACCAACTATCAAAAGTCAAACTGAAAATGATCGAGAAACAATGGCAACTATTAGAAAAAGAACAAAAGAAATTAGAAGTATGGCAAATGATGTTACAGGGGTAGATCCTATTGCAGATACAACATTTAAAGTAGTATCTCAAGATTCTGAACCTAGTAAGAAAAATACCTCATCTAAGGATAAAATCTTTGCATCTATTTTTGATGGAACATCTCCAATCGATTATAATTCATAAAAACAAGAGAACAACTGTGTTCTCTTTTGTTCTATTCAAATAATAATTTACATAAACTGTATCGAGGTGGCAGAATGAAAAATATTATAGAATACTATTATCATTTTGCTAGTATTTCACTCCATTATAGTAATGGAGTCTACTTTTTTGAAAAAAATAATACTCTCTATCTATTACGAGAAGTAAAAAGACCCTTAGATGAAATAAGACAAATTTATCAATTATTAATAAATAGAACAACAAATTATCATAAAATACTACTAAATAAAGACGGAAATATTATAACCATAATAGACCAAAGACCTTATGTTCTAATGCAAGTACAAATGAATAATCAAAACATCATTACCATAGATAATTTATTAGCAAAAGAAGAACTTGTGATAGATAGAAAAAGTTTTTCTATGTTATATCGCACCAATTGGCAAGACTTATGGAGTCAAAAAATAGATTATTTAGAATATCAAATGAATCATATAGAAAAAAAATATCCGCTTTTATCATCAAGTCTATACTATTATATAGGACTTGCTGAAAATGCAATCAGTTATGCAGAAGACACCAAATTACATGAAAAGAAAGAATTAAAAGATAGTGAGTGTATCAGCCATATTAGAATGTACTCTTCAGTAACACAAATGGACTATGTAGATCCATTTAGTATTATTATTGATCATAAGGCAAGAGATGTCGCAGGTTATTTAAAAAGCATTTTTTTTGAAGATATATATGAAGAAGAGAAAATAGTAATATTACTACAAAATCTCTCTTTTTCGAAATATGGATATCGTATTTTAATGAGTCGTATGCTATATCCAAGTTACTATTTTGATGTATATGAACAAATCATATTAGGACTAAAAGAAGAAAAAGCAATCAAAAAGATAATTAAACAATCAGAAGCATATAGAGCATATATAAAAATGATTTATAGGTACATCAATGAAATAGTAGAAATACCAAGAATTGAATGGCTATAAAAAAAGAGCAGGTTAATCTGCTACATTTCTAACTTCTACCACTTCTGGAATTTCATTTAGAATTAACTGTTCAATTCCATCTTTTAGTGTAACCTCCATCATAGGACAATGACTACAAGCACCAAGTAATTTAACATAAACGATATGATCCTCATATTTTACAAATTCCAAGTTTCCACCATCACTAATAAGAAAGGGACGCAACTTATCGATAAGAGCTAATATTTGAGTAGTAGTTTTTTCTTCTTCCATTTATAATCACCATCACTATTATAATAAGAAAATGTAGAAATGTAAAGTATACTAGTTGTTGATCAGAAGCAATATATGATATAATTAAAAGTAAGAAGGTGGTAGTATGCCAAAATATCAAGTAGGAGATATTGTTGCAGTTTCTGTGACAGGAATTGAAAGATATGGTATTTTTGTTGGCTTAGATGAATATTATAGTGGATTAATTCATATTTCAGAAATATCAGATAGTTTTGTAAGAAACATTAATGATTATGTAAGTATAGGTGAAATTATAAAAGCCAAAGTATTAGAAGTAAAAGAAGAAAATCTACATGTGAAACTCAGTATTAAAGATATAGATTATCGGATCACAAAGAAAAGAAAGATAAAAATTCGAGAGACAGAGTTAGGCTTTTCGACATTGGAGACAAACCTGGATAAGTGGATTACAAAAAAGCTAGAGGAAATCGATGAAAAAATGTAAAAAATTCATCAACTATATTGACAAATGAACAAAATACTGGTATATTTGGTTATGTCAACTGCTATTAGTTGGGCGATTAGCTCAGTTGGTTAGAGCACCTGCCTTACAAGCAGGGGGTCATAGGTTCGAGTCCTATATCGCCCACCATGTGCCGAAATAGCTCAATTGGTAGAGCAACTGATTTGTAATCAGTAGGTTCCGGGTTCAAGTCCTGGTTTCGGCACCATTTTTTTGGAGAGGTAGCGAAGTGGCTAAACGCGACAGACTGTAAATCTGTTCCTTCGGGTTCGATGGTTCGAATCCATCTCTCTCCACCACTTATTGCCTCGTAGCCAAGTGGTAAGGCATCAGACTTTGACTCTGACATGCGCTAGTTCGAATCTAGCCGAGGCAGCCATTTATTTATGATCTGTTAGCTCAGTCGGTAGAGCATTTGACTTTTAATCAAAGGGTCATGAGTTCGAATCTCATACAGGTCACCATGTGCCTGAGTGGCGGAATTGGTAGACGCACAGGACTTAAAATCCTGCGAGAATCAACCCTCGTGCCGGTTCAAGTCCGGCCTTAGGCACCACTTGAAAATTTAGCCAATAGGTAGTCTATTGGTTTATGGAGGAATACCCAAGTCTGGTTGAAGGGACCGGTCTTGAAAACCGGGAGGTCGTGCAAGCGGCGCAGGGGTTCGAATCCCTTTTCCTCCGCCATTA
>CAMNSB010000068.1 GCA_946554325.1 uncultured Mycoplasmatota bacterium | reverse complement strand
CGCCGTCTAACTTCAACAACAACAATGCTAACGGCCTCAACGTCAACTCCAGTGGCAACCTGAACAACAACAACGTGAACAACTCGAACGGCGTGCGGCCCGATTTTCACTAAAATACTATGGCTAGACTTATAACAAAATACTTTGCTATGGTAAAGTCTAGCTTTCACTGCAAGTGAAACAGGTATAACTCTATGGATAAAATCCAAAAAAGTTGGTAAATAGACTATAGTAGCTAGTAGATTATTGGAACGTTACTAAGTCTCCCTTTGCCTACAGGAGGAGTAATATGTCACTGTCTGATACAAACCAGGAGTTTAAAATTTATAATAAAATTACAGATTATATGCATTATGTCAGGAAATATGTAGTACCTATGATTCCCTCTGTTCATCGGGATCTTCGAATTCATCTTTTAGACGAGATTTATTATCTTTCTAAAAATATGTTTGCTTCTGTTTGTAATAAAGGTAATGTCAGGATGAAGTATTTAGTAGAGATGCAGGTTAATCTTTCTATGATTGATATGATTATGCTTGAACTTAAGAGTTTAAAATGTATTCGTAAGCATCATTTAGAGTTCTCTTTACTAAAACTTAGTGAGATTAAAAACATTATTTATTCTTGGAAGTTAAATGAAGAACAGAAGAAAAAGTAGATATATCTATTCTGATGCTATTACCTATGATAATTTATATAAAATGTGGTTAATTATACATAGAACTTGTAAAGATAGAAGAGCGTTATTTCTTTTTGCTCTTAATCTAAATTCTAATCTTTTAAATCTTTTCGCATCATTAAAAAATAAAACATACCAGCCTTTGCCATATAGAACATTTATGATATTTGAACCAAAACCTAGACTTGTTATGAGTCAGTCCATTCGAGATAAGATTGTTAATCATTTTGTTACCAATTATTATTTAATTCCTTATCTAGAGAATAAACTAATTGATGTAAATGTTGCAACTAGAAAAAATAAGGGAAGTGGGTATGCTGTTAAGTTACTGAAGAAGTACTTTCATTCTTTGTTACTTCGGTATCCAGGAAAAGAGATTTATTGTTTAAAAATAGATATTAGTAAATACTTTTATTCTATTGATCATGAGATACTGATGGAGAAAGTAGAACATTATATTTGTGATGAGGATGTCTTAAACCTTTTATCATTATTAATCGGGGAGACGAATCAAGAATATATTAATAAAAATATAGATTATTATAATCAAAAGTATCATATTGATATTCCTTATTATAAAAATAAGAAGGGATTAAGTATAGGGGCTATGTCTAGCCAGTTTTTAGCTATTTTTTATTTAAGTGATTTAGATCATTTTATTAAAGAGAAGCTTAAATGTAAATATTATATACGTTATATGGATGATTTCTTAATACTCGATGTTGATAGGGAGCGTTTGAAATATTGTTTTAAAGAGATTAAGGGTGAGCTTTTAAAGTTAAAGTTACATGAGAATAAGAAGAGTAATTTATATCGGGCTAGTTTGGGTTTTACTTTTTTGGGGTATCGATACCAGGTGAAAAATAATAAGCTTCAAATATCTCTTTATAAAAAGACTGTTAAAAAGATTAAAAAGAGACTTTCTTTTTTATATCAGAATAACCGTATTTTGTATATGAGATCTTATGCTAGTTATCAGGGGTATTTTTCGGTGCTTAGAAGAGAGAAGAGGGAGTTTAAGATGAAGTTAGTTGAGAAGTATCAGGTGCTTAAAGAGAAGTATTTGTATGAGATTGTTTTGTTGAAAGAGGGTATTTTTTATAAAACATTTTATGATGATGCTAAGATACTTTGGTATTTATTTGAGTATAAGTATGTAGGGGATTGTGTTTCTTTTGGGATTACTCCTTATGATAAAGTCATTGCAAAATTACAAAGATTGGGTATTGGTTTTGTTGTTATTGATAAGGATAATGAGGTTTTACGATGCAAAAAAGAGAAAGAGGATTATAGATCCTATCTTTCTCTTGCTAGTCGTAGTTTTGAGAAAAAGAAAAAAGAAGAGGAAATACTAGAGAAAGTAGCAAGGGTGTTAGATTCTACTGATAGTTATGATAGATTAAATCAAATATTAGATGAGTTTTTAGAGCAAGTTTGATTTATATTCTTCTACTAGTCTTTCTAGAGTGTATGTAGCATTGGCTGGAGAAGTGCTTGGGAGGTATATTGCCTCTATTTTTGTTTTAGGAAATACTTTCTTTTGGTAAATGTCATATGCTTTTATCCCTGTTGTGTATATTTTTTTGATGTTTGTTTCTTTGATTAACTTATTTATATTATTTACTTTGATGTTTTTTATGGATGCATCACTAGATGCGTTGATAGTGCATGATGAGAGAACATCCCAAAGAGCGATTTTTTTTCTTTTTAGAAATTCTTTTTTCCCCTCTATTGTGTTTGGTATAGGTTCTTTGTAGACTCTTTCTAATACATGCCAAAATCTATTTTGAGGATGCATATAGTAAAAACCTAGTTCTCTTGATTTTACGCTTGGAATACTTCCTAATATTAAAATTTTTGAGTCTTTTTGAAAGATGGGATCTAGTTCATGTTTTATTTTCATCTTTTACTCTCTTTCCTTGATAACTATCTCTTTTTACCATTTCTTTATCAATATCATTTAGAATACAAAATTTTTTTGTTAGCCAGTTTGGTTCCACTAAATCTTCTATTTTAGGATCTCCTGTAATTCGATGAATGACAATACTAGGTCTTAAATATTCTAATTGGTTTATGACAATGTCTATATATTCTTCTTTGGTTAGTATTTTGAATTTTTCTTTTTTATATCTTTTTTCTAGTTCTGTTTTTTTAAGAATATGTAACATGTGAATTTTAATTCCTTGGATATCTAGGTTGTTTAGATATTTTACTGTTTCTATCATTTCTTCTTTGGTTTCATAGGGTAGTCCATTGATGATATGGACTACTACATCTATATTTGCTTTTCTGAGTGATAATACCATATTTTCAAAGCAAGAAAGACTATGACATCTATTTATATATTTTGCTGTTTTTTCATGGATGGTTTGTAGACCTAATTCTATTGTTAGATTTGTTTTTTTATTTAGCTCTTTTAGATATTCTAGGCATTCCTCATCTATTGCATCTGGTCTTGTAGCGATGTTTAGACCAATGACGTTTTCTTGATTTATAATTTTTTCATATTTTTCTTTTAATACTTCTACAGGAGCATAGGTATTTGTGTTTGCTTGAAAATAACCAATATATTTTGCTACTTTCCATTTGTGATGCATCATTTCTTTTATTTTTTCAAATTGAATTAGTAAGTCATCTTCTTTTGTTCCAGCAAAGTCACCACTTCCAAGGGAGGAGCAATAAATACATCCACCAATTCCTACCTTGCCATCTCTATTTGGACAAGAAAATCCTGCATTTAGACTGATTTTAAATACTTTACTATTATAGTGATTTTTATAGTAATAGTCTAGGGTGTGGTATCTTTTGTTTGTGTTACTATAAAAAAATGGGTTTTTATTTTTCACTTATTGTATATAAATATAAGGCTTTTAGAAATTCATTGGGAGCGAGGGTTGCATTTTGTCTTACAGCCTTTAAGTTTTTTTCTTTTAAATTTTTGTAAGTATCTAAAACCATACTTTTTGATTTTAATAGTTTTTTTATCATTGTGGTATTCTTCTTCTCTAAATTTTTATCTACTTCTTTTAATAATTCATAATTAAAGACGCGATAATTATATATTTTTGTTTCTTCTAGGGCAAACATTTTACCTAATTCTTCCATTAATGTTAGCATGTATTTTTTGGATGCTATTTTTCTTTTTACTGAAAGGTTTGTTACTTGATTTAATATTTTTTTTGATTTTAGAATATGTTTAAAGTTTTTTTCATAGGGAGTCTTATATCTTTTTTCACATTTTTCAATACTATTTTTTTTGAATGTGTATCGCTTTCCTTCTAGTTTTCCAAATTTTTTCATGGTGTCATTGTAGCCAAATATCATGTTTTTCTTTGCATCTTCTTCATTAAAATTTAGAAAGAATGAAAGTTCGTTGTTGGGCTTTATGGTTGTGATTTTGACCTTTTTCTTGACAGGAAGCTTTACTCCTGGAGCGTTTAGGTCTACGGCTATGATTTCATCTGCTCCTAAGTCGATTGCTAAATTGATAGGAAGGTTATCAATGACTCCTCCATCCATATATTTGTCATTATCAATTTCTTTTAGCTTGAATGCTGGAAAGCAGGATGCTGAGGCCATTAAGTAAGATGCAAGATGCTCTTCTTTTATGTTGGCTTTTTGTAAAAAGACTGGTTTTTTTTGTTTTATATTTAGTGTTACTAGACCGTAGTCGATGGATGAGGCGAAAAATCTTTTCGTATTTATGGCTTCTTCTATGATATTTTCAATTCTTCCTACATCAATTCCACCGTTTTTTATAAATTCTTTTTCGAATAATCTTAAAATTTCTTTATTATTTTTGGTATCTACTTCTTTTCCAAATAGCGTTTCCATATTTAGTTTTTTCCAAATATTTACTGCTTTATAATATTGCTTTTGGACCATTAATGCTCCATTTAGGGCACCTGCTGATGTTCCTGTTACAATATCATAATCGATATGAAGGCGTCTTAGGGCTTTCCATACTCCAATTTCGTAGGAACCTTTAGAACCTCCTCCAGATAATACTACTGCTCTTATAAGTATCCCTCCTTAAATTGGTTAGATTGTATCACAAATTGCTCGAAAAATCAAATGATTCATGCTATACTGATAATAGGTGGTGATAGTATGCAAAAGAAGAAGATAAGGTTAAAGAAGCCAGCAATTGTTTTGCTTATTATTATGGGAAGTGTTCTTGCTCTTAGTTTGGGAGTGATTTTATTTTATTGTTATCAGATACATTCTTTAACTAGTTTGGGATATAGCAGAAAAGCAAGTCATCGTATTTTGGTGGAGTTCAAGAAAGATTATATTGTTTCTGTTGGTAAAAATAAGACATTGAATGCTGCTTTTGAGAGTAAGGATTATAATGAGAAAAACTTAGATAGATATCAAAAAATTAAATATCAAGAGCATGAACATTTGATTTCTAATATTAATGAATTAATAAAGAAAGGATATAGTGATTATGAAATTTCGATGATTGTTACTCATGGTAATGACAAGGCGGTAGGAGATTTTGCTAAAAGAGAGAAGGTTCGTTATTTGGAAGAATTTTATAGTATTTCTTATGCGAGAGTCGAAAACTATGATCGGTATTTAAAATATATGGATGAAGAGAGGGAAGATGAGGAGACGACGGTTTTACATGTAAATCTTAATCTTGATATACCTGATTATGAGCAGGCAGTGGAGGTTGTTAAGTTTTCTACCGATATGTTTGTGAATAAACATCATTATTTAGATAAAGATTTTAAAGTGGATGATTTAGTTACGGTGGACTCTAAGTATACAGTAGGTAATGAGAAGATTCAGGCAAATAGGGAGGCTTATAATGCTTTTGTTTCTATGTTAAAAGATGGAGAGAAGGAGGATATGCATTTTTTAATTAATTCATGTTATCGAAGTTATGAAGATCAGGAAGAGACTTGGAATACTTACAAGGGACTTTATGGAGATAATTATGTGTTAAAATATGTTGCTAAACCTGGTTTTTCTGAACATCAAACTGGTCTTGGGTTCGATATTGCGTCTACTACTTCTAATGTTTTTGTGGATTCTAAGGAGTCTAAGTGGCTTTTTGATAATGCTTATAAATATGGATTTATTTATCGTTATCCAAAAGGACTTGAGAGTATTACTGGTTATAATTATGAATCTTGGCATTACCGGTATGTGGGAAAGAAGATTGCTAAATATATAGAAGATCATAATATTACATTTGATGAGTATTATGTAAGATTTTTAGATAAAGATTAGAAATCTGTGATATACTAGTTATTAATTTGGGAGGTGTAGGTATGTTGTTACCAAAAAGAGTAGAAAAACACATTAGAAGGCGTATTCCTGATTGTGAGCTTGCACAGGAAGAAATTAATAGAAGGCTTCTAAAATTATATGTGAATATGCAACCTACGGAAGATAAGTATTTACTTGATTCGGAGAATGCAATTGTGGTTTTAAAAAAGGAAGAGGATAATAGAAATAAACCATATTTAATGTGTCATCAAAGACTTGTAAATAGAAATTTAGTAGAGATGAATCGGTGGTATTTGCCTAGTTATGATTTTGGCGGTATTCATTCTATTTCTGTTCTTTCTGATTTAGGTCTTTTTAAAGTTCAAAATGGGCAAGGGGATTTTGGCAGTTTATATGATTATATTAATGGAAAGTTTGTCGTTTGCCAAGGGGACTTTGAACAATTAGATTTTGGGTCTCGTAATGAAATTTTGAAAGAGTATCATGGTATGATTGGATCTTTTTCTATTTCCTCTGACTATAAAAAGGGAGATTTATATCATTATACGAATGCGATTACTGGAGTAAGGGGAGTTCGCTCTTTTAAAGTTAGAAAAGGCAATTATTATGCGATGATTAATTTAGATGGTAGTATTCGTGGTAATAAACTTTTTAGAGGAAAGTCTTTTTCAGAGCCAGAAGAGATGATTGAATTAGATAATTATGAGAGTTTGGATGCTTTTAAAAGAGAAGTAAAAGAGGAATGTAATAGAGAAAAACAAGAATTAAAGAAAAAGTTTTTTCAAAACTTAGAAGAAAGAGAGACTACTTCCCCTTATTTAGACCAGGAAGTTGCTGATATTATTAAAGTAAAATCTAGTACTAAAAATTAGGAGGAGTTATGCGACTTTTAAACTTGAATATTGGAATAAAAATAGATAATAGTGCTGAAGTAATAAAATTAATTAAGGATACGAATCCAACTTTTGTTACATTACAAGAGGCAACTAGAGGGCTAGAAGATGGTGTTCTTCCTAAGTATAATAGTGCCAATATTATTAAAGAGGCGACTGATTATCCATATTCTTTTTTTGGGCCTTTATGGGTGGCTAGTCATCACGAGAAAAATGGGGGGGTCACTAGACGTTATGGAGGCTTTATAGAACAAGGGAACTATACTTTATCTAAATATAAAATTTTATCTTCTAGTAATATTTTCTATCATAAACATTATGGAGATTTTACAGATACTACGAATTTTAGGGTGGAGGATCATCCTAGAGCTAATACTTTGACTATTATAGAAATCGATGGTAAAAGGCTTTGTCTTATCAACGTTCATGGGATTTGGAATCAAGATAAATTGGGGGACGTGCGATGTATCCATCAGATGGAAGTAATTATAGAAGAAGCAAAAAGAGTAGAGCTTCCGACTATTATTGCAGGGGACTTTAATTTACTTCCAGAAACAAAAGAAATTTTGATGATGAATGAGCATTTTAGAAATTTATCTCAAGAGTTTCAAATTGTATCTACTAGACCGAAATTTGATGATGGACTTGATCATGGAGAACATGTTTGTGACTATATATTTCTCAGTCGTGATATTTCCGTTGTTGATTTTTCTGTTATTGATACTGATATTTCAGATCATTTTCCTTTGCTTTTAGAATTTGAATTAGTATAGGGAGGTTTCGCAAAATTTCAAGTAGAAAGTGGAATTTTTGATAAAAAAGTGTAAAGTAATGCTA
>CAMNSB010000067.1 GCA_946554325.1 uncultured Mycoplasmatota bacterium | reverse complement strand
CCACACTTTTCTCCGAGGCAGAGCCTCGGGGAATTTACATCCCGCTTAGATTAAAGCTGATACACGTATCTTTAAAATTACGAAACGCCTTTTTTCCTTGTATTTCTGATAATAATTTATTTTGAATATAAGAGTCGTTTATTGTTTCAATAAATTGCTCCATCATACTGTATTCATCTATTTCATATCGTGTTGGTAGCATAATAGTATCTTCTAACCATTTTTCACTCTCTTCTTGTGAAATATATTCTTCCATATCCGAAAAAAATATATTTCCTTCTATTTTATTGTAATAAGCATTTCTTTCATTATCTACCATTTCTAAATTATTTACTACGTCTTCTAATTTTACTTTCATATAATTTTCTCCTTTTCTGTTTTTATTATACGGCAAAAAGAAACTAATTTTGTATTTTTATGCAAAAAAAAAAGGGTTACCCCTCTATTTATGATTTTCAAACATTAATCCTTTATAGTATTTCCAAGCAAGAACACGAAATGCAAGTTTATCCACTAGATTTTCATCAATAGTATTATTGTAAACGGCATTTTTTATGGCACGCATATCTTCTTCATAATCTGTGGTAATTGCGATATCATTTCCGGCAAGAAGAGCTTTTACTACTGCATTATCAATGGAGGAAGTTGCTCCCATAGCTAAGTCATCTGTCATAATAATTCCAGTAAACCCTAATTTATTTCTAAGTAGGTTATGTACACTCGGGGAAAGGGAGGCAGGATTATCTTTATCTATACTTGCTACAGTATTATGACTTACTAGAACTGCCTCTGCTTCTTCTTTAATTCCTGCTTCAAATGGGGGAATATCATTTTTTAAGATATCATCATAAGTTCTATTATCCGTTGTTCCACTTTGATGAGTATCTTTATTATTTCCATAACCAGGAAAATGCTTTAAAGTAAATGATACTCCTGTTTTTTTACTAGCACTAATTACAGTTTTTGCATAAGTTGCTGTTAGTTCTGTATTTTCTCCTAATGCTCTTTCATACATATAGTCACTTGCATTTGTTGATACATCTACAACTGGTGCTAAATTTACATTTAATCCTAAATTGTTTAAAATTTTACTTTTTTCTATAGTATCTTCTTTGATACGTTCAAAGCCTCCTTCTTTATATAATTCTTTTGACGACTTGAAAGGCTCTTCCACTAGATTTTTATTACTACTAATTCTAACTACCTTTCCTCCTTCTTCATCTACTGCTGTAAGAAGTGGAATTTTGGATACTTCTTGTACTTCTTTTATCATCTCTTTTACTTCTGCTTCTGTTTTATCTTTAAAGTCTTTTTCATAGAATACATATCCACCAAATTGATATTTCTCTTGTGTTTTTTTTGCATCTTTTGGATAGCGTACTAATAAGATCTGGGCTATTTTTTCATCAAGAGATAGTGTCTTTAATTTGTTATTTGCTAAAATATAATAATTGCTAAAAATGCCATTATCTAACCAACTAGTTGGAATTCCATTATCATCAAGCGATACTACACTCGTTGTATATTTGATAATTTCACTATCTTGAACATCTTTGTTTTTATCTAGTTTTCCAGTATATTCAATATTTATAGATTCTCCTGGATCTACTTTTAAATTTTCTCCTAAGAACGTATAAATTACTTGATTATCATCTTGTACTGTTATACTTCCGTCCCCCATGGCCATTACTGTGGCAGTAATTTTCTTTGTTTTTACCTTCTTATCTTTTAGATTGTTTGTAAACAGTAAGGTAAAAGAAGAGAGAACAAAGATACCAATTGCTACACCAATCATAAAATATTTCTTATTTTTCATATCATCACACCTATCAATAACAGTATATATTTTTATATATAAAAATATGATAAATTTCCAAAGTAAAAATACTAGTTTTCAATCCTAGTATTTTGGGTTCTTATTGTTCTTTTCGTAGTTGCATCTTTTTTAGGCGAGCATGCATTACTACTTTTTCTTCTACATTATAACATGTAGATAGTGTTATTATCTTATCATTAGAGTCTAGTTCTATTGGTATTTTATAACTACTACGTTTTTTTATTTTTTCTATGAATTTTTTATAGTCTTTTTCATTCCATGATATATTCGTGTAATCATTTGTTGTTGGAATATGATAAACACTAAACATTTCAAATATATAATTTGCTTTTTCAGTTGATAACTTTAACTCTATTTTTTGATTTTTTTCATATACATCTTTCTCTAATAGATCTTTTAAGCTTCCAAACATGGTTTTATCGACTCTGCCATGAGCATAAATGATGGTATTTTGATCTAGGTTTTCTAAATTATTTCTATGGTCTAAAAATACCCATCCTGCTTCATTATATTTTTTATCGAAAGAATGATTTAAGTAATATTTATTGTCTTTATGCTTTACAATAGGATAGTCGATGTTTGTATTTTCTACTTGTATCCATGCTACTGTTTCTTCATTTATTTTTTTTAAACTTTTTATATCTACTTCTAAAAATTTACTATCGTCTTCTTTATTGTCTGTAACATTTTCCTGTTTTTTTTCTATTTTTATGGTATTTTTGTTTAGCTCCTTTATTAAGTCATTTGTTTTTTTATTATCGAAGTACCATGATATCATTTTATAAGTAGAACAGATAAAAGTTGTTAAGAATATGACTAATAAAACTAGTTTTATTTTTTGTGTCTTTTTTTTCATTACTTTCCTCTTTCATTTTTATCATCATAGGATAAAAGATTTAGAATTGTCTAAATCTATATTATCTCTACTTTTTCTTTTTGGTTTTCTATATTTATCTTTATTAGGAAATAGATAATACCAATTACTATGGCTATAGCCAATAAAAAACCGATTTTAAATATTAGGTCACTATTTCCTGTAGTAGCAAGGGATGCATTTTTTATTACGTTTTCTTCTTTATATTCTACTCTTTTTCCTCTTACTAACAGACGATGGGTATTAATGGCATAGGGATGACATGTGACTAGGGTAATATAATCACAGCCTGTTTTTAGGGTTAGCTTTTCGGTGTCAAATGGTTCGATGATTTCAACTTCTTCTACTTCATAAGCAAGAGTTTCTTCTAAAATATGAATATAGAATTGATCTCCTTTTTCTAGTTGGTCTAAATCTGTAAATAGTTTGGCAGAAGGAAGTCCTCTGTGTGCGGATAAAACAGCATGTGTACTTTCTCCTCCTACTGGATAAGAACTTCCTTCTAGGTGTCCTACTCCCTTTTGCAAGGTTTTGGTGCTTGTTCCATGATAAATGGGAATTTCCTCTTTAATTTTAGGAATTTCAATATAGGCCATTACCCCATCTTTTCCTATATTTAAAATATTTTTATATTCTTTACTTTCTTCTTCTTTTGGATTTGTAAATACATCTGTTATGGTGGATGTTGTTAGATTTTTATTATAAATTCTTGCCTCTTCTATTAAGGAAGATACTTCACTTTTATAATTCATGGATATTTTTTTATACTCATTAATTGTTTGTATTTGTTCTTTTTTACTTAGTATATTGGAAATAAAGGGATAACACATAATTCCTAATCCCATTATTAATAGGAGGATTAAAAAAGCGATAGGTAAGTTTTTTTTTAACCCATTTTTCACGTTTATATCCTCCTTTTTTATCTTTTATTTTACTCTTAATTTTTTTTGATACATTGTGATTGAGGTTGCTGCTATTGCTACTATGCTAAGTCCTAATAAAGTATAGATAATGGTACCTAGACCCCCTGTAAATGGTAGTAGTCCTGCTTTTTGATTGCCTATTTCTATTGTTTGATAACCATTACTTTCCTCATCAGACTCGATTTGCTCTGCATTTATCTGTACTTCTATGTTTTGTTTTAATAGTGTATATCCAGCTGGGGCAGTTACTTCTTTTAAGTAATAGGTTCCCTCTTTTAGTCCTTTATACTCAGCAGTTCCATCTTCTTTTGTTGTCATACTTCCAATTTTTGTAGTTAAATTGCTATCTGAATATATTTCAAAGACAGCACCTTTTAAGCCTTTCTTTTTATCACTTTCGTCATATTTTAATAGTTTTAGCCCATAAGTGTAAGCGGTTGCCACTACTGCTTCTGTTTCTACTACGTTTGTTCCATATGGGTCATTCGAATATGCTAGACGAGCACTATTTTGATTTCCCAATTTTCCAAGTTGGGCAGATTGATTGAGTTTTGCTTTATACTCTATTATTAATTTATTACTTGTAATATAGGCAACATCAAATGTAATTGTTAAGTTTGGTTTTGTATATGTAATACTTGCAATCGTGTTTCCACTGCCATCTTGTACTTTTCCTTCTCTTGTTGCTTGATATACAGCTTCCCCATCTTTTATGATTAACTCTTCTATATTCATGAAGGTTATTCCCTCTGAAAAGGTATCTTTTATAATATAGGTTTTATTGGTAGCATTGGTTGGATAAGCTGGAATTGTTGCTGTAATGGTATAGGCATATTCTCGATCCATTAGAAATGATTGATCAGTATGTGTTGTAGAGCCTATTGTTTTTGTTAAAAGGGCGTCACTTACTTTGGCATTAATGATAGCATCTTGTTTTTGCCATGTCCCATTTTGTTCTTTATAGTCGAGGTTTCCGACCATTACTGCATATACTCTTTTGGTTACTTTAGGTAAAATTAAATACGTTCCTACCTCTAATTCTTTGGTTGCAATATCTGTGGTTGTTGTCATATCAGTTCCTTCTATACTATTTCTTTTAATGTAGGAAGCGTAAGCACTTGCTAATGTGTCTAATGTAGAATTTGTTTTTGTACTTCCACTTGTAATATCACCACTTGTTAGTTTTTGATATTCTTCTTCTGTTAAATCTTGGTAAGTCTCTGAATCATTTAGAAACGCGTGAAACTGAGTTGTAAATCCATAGGTTATTTCGTTGGTTGTATCATTTTTATAAATATCTAATATTTTATAGGCAGATAGCGTGTCCCCACTTTCTACATTCGTTATAGTAAGGGTTGCCATTTCTGTTAGTTTCCCTTCTTTTTCTGCTGCTCTTACCAAAGGGATTGTAAAAAGGAAGATTCCTAGTAAAAATATTAGAAAAATCTGTTTATTCATCTTTTTTTGTATCATCATTTTCTTTATCCTTTCTATTTTTTGTAATTAGATAAATTATTATTATCATTCCTAATAAGGAGATAGTAGCTATTATGATGTAGATAAAAATTGCATCGAAGGTATATGGTACATCTGTTTTATTGCTTGTATTTTGGTTTTTGTTCTTTTCATCATCTGTTGGTTTTTCTATCTCACTTGGGATTTTCTTTCCTTCTGTTTTGGTTACCATTACAATATCATATAGATAATCATTTTTTAACTCATCAAAGTTTGGAATGGTAAGAAGCATTGGAGAGGTATTGTACTCATAATTTTCATCTTTTGTGCTTTCTACTTTTACCAGATATAAACCTAAAGGTAAATTTTCAAAACTTGCCTTTCCCTCTTGGTTGGTTATTTCTACTTTATCATAAGGAATTTTATTTTTTTCCTGAAAAGTACTTAATGTTGATGCAAGGGTGCTCCACTGTGATGTAGTGAGGTTATTGGGATCTTCATTTCCTTGATAGAGAGTTTGATAAGTTAGCATGCCTGTTTCATTAATGTCTGCTACTTTATATAGATAAATGCTTTTATTTTCGAATACCTCTTGATCATATTGATACGTAATATCTAGTTTTCCAGTTTTTGTAATATCTAATGCTTCTACATCTTTTGCAAGTAGCAAAAAAAGAAGAAATAAAGATGCTTTTAAAAATTTATGTTTCATTTTCTTTTTCCTCCTTTTCTTTTTACATAATTCATAATACCATAAGAACCTCCTAATATTACTAGGAATCCCATGATAATAAATGGTATGATACCAAGACCACCTGTATTTGGTAATATACTTATTCTTTTATTTTTAATCGTTACTGACGATACACCATTTTCAGTTGTTACATCATAACCTGATATTTGGATATTTCCTTCTTCATCTACTACCACTTCTAGGATATCTTTTAGTAATACATATCCTAGTTTGGTTTTTGTTTCTTTTAAATAGTATGTATGATTGGGATGGATTTTAGTAAATGATAGGCCTGATGATACTTTTTTGGTTAAGCCTTTATCTTCATATAAAGTGAATTCTGCTCCTTCTAAGGTTTCATTTTCCTCACCTACTTTATTGATTTGTAAACTTAGGTTTGCTACTTTGAAGGTGGCTGTTGCGGTATAGTCTTTAGTTGTATCAATTAAATGGTTGGCATCTTTTACTGCTCCTGTTATTTCTACTTTGTTGGTTACTGTTTTGCTTACTTCGTCTCCTGCTGTGTATTCAGCGCTTAAGATCACACTACTATTCGCTGGTATGGTAGGAATTTTTACAAATCGATCTCCTAGTACTTCGTAACCTTCTTTTGCAATAAAGTGACTTCCTTCTGTATGTTCTTCTATCATCAGATCGTTAATCTCATAGTTTGCTGTGTTTGTTACAGTTACTTGGAAAAGTACTTTTTCCCCACTTCTATAAGACGGTTGTTTATCTATAATTTCCTTTTGGATAGTTGGTGCGAAGTACTCTACTTCCCTTGTCCATTCTCCATAGATTACTACATCTTCATTAGGCATTTCAAAACTATCTTCTTTGTACCAGCCTAGGAACTGATATCCTGTGGCACTTACATCTTCTGCTTTTGTTACTATCTCTTTTGGTTTATATTCCCTTGGCTCTGGTAATAGTGAGGCAGCATTTGGTGGAAGAGTTGCCCCTTGGAACTCATAGCTTACTGTATATCTTACGACTTCAAATTTTCCTGTAAGTTCAACGTTATGGTTTGGCATTTTGAAAATATCATTTTCATTTTCCTTGCTTTCTTCCATTTCTACGTCTGTTGTTTCCCAACCTAGGAAGCGATATCCATTTACTTCATCTCCTACTTTTAGAGCGTTTACAATGACATCCTCTCCTTCACCATAACTTTTCGTTTTTGGTATAGTATAATCCTTTGGTTTTTCTCCTTCTATCTTGTAAGTAACAGTATAGGTTGGTTTCTTTTCAAATTGACCTCTTAGTATTACGTTTTTCTCTGGCATGGTAAAAGAGCCACTTGTTACTTCTACGTCTTCTGTTTGCCAACCACTAAAAGTATAACCTGCAATGTCCATATCTTTTGCTACTCCTACGTTCACTCCAGCTGGGTAGCTTGTTGTTACTGGTGGGGTTGGGGCATTTTCAGGTACATCCCCTGTGTATTCATAAGAGACATTATATAGAGTCGCCTCTTCTTTTCCCATAAAGACATGTACTGTATTTGATTTTGCTATATAGGCATTTTCTCTGGCATATGCTGTATTATAGAAGTCCATTCGTTTTTTTCCTGCTAATTTAGGGGTAGTGGTAGTAATTCCTACTGTTATTTTACAACCAGCTTGAAGATTTTTGATTTTAAAAGATACGAGACCTGTTTCAGTATCATATTTTAGTCCATCATTCCCATCTACAACATAACCTGGACAACTTTGTCCAGAATCATCATTTTTACTGGCTCCTATACTACCATCACTACTTTTTATAAATTCTTTAAAAATAAGGCCTTCTGGTAGTTTATCTTCTACATATATAAAGTCACTATATACTTTTATATTTGCTGTGGGAGTGGATGCTACTACGTCTTCATCTTTTCCAGCATATTCAATATCTAAATAATAGGTTAAATCACTATTTTCTGCTACTCGTACATCATTTTCTAGAGGTTGTGCACGAGAAGACGAAATCTGGTAGATGATACCACCTAAAAGAATTGTTGCTGCAAGGATTAAAAGAACTCTTTTCTGTTTTATAGTAAGTCTCTTCCTTTTTGTTCCTCTTGTTATTTTTTTTCTCTTTCCTATCTCTTTTCTCTTCATATTTTCCACTCTCTCTTCTATTATCACTATACTATATTTTTTTAATTTCTGCAAGAAGTTGTCTTTTATTATCAGGATAAAAACACGAAAAAATAACAGATAAACTATTGACATCCAAAATATAAA
>CAMNSB010000066.1 GCA_946554325.1 uncultured Mycoplasmatota bacterium | reverse complement strand
CGCCGTCTAACTTCAACAACAACAATGCTAACGGCCTCAACGTCAACTCCAGTGGGAACCTGAACAACAACAACGTGAGCAACTCGAACGGCGTGCGGCCCGCGGTTTCACTTGCACCTGGGACAATCGTAGGTGGTGGGGACGGGAGTGCTAATGATCCGTTTATGGTTGATTTAGATCCAAGTGTGTGAGATGGGAGCTTCGTGCTCTTTTCTTTTTGTTTGCTTAATGCTTTTCCTTATAGTATAATGGTTGTAGTGTAGAGTGGGTGATATAGATGTACTTAAAAGAAATTGTAGCAAGTGGCTTTAAATCTTTTGCAGATAGACTGGATATTAAACTTAATGGAAAAACTACCTGTATTGTTGGACCGAATGGGTCTGGTAAAAGTAATATATTAGACGCTGTTCGTTGGGTGCTTGGAGAACAATCTGTTAAATCTCTTCGAGGAGATGGGGCAATGAGCGATGTTATCTTCTCAGGAAGTAAAAGCCGTAAAGCATTAAATGTTGCCTCTGTTGAACTTATCTTTGATAATAGTGATCATTATTTAAAACTCGATTATGAAGAGATTTCTATTAAAAGAAAAGTATATCGTAGTGGAGAGAATGAATACTTTTTAAATAATCAGAAATGTAGGTTAAAAGATATCGTTGATCTTTTGATGGATAGTGGAGTGGGAAAAGAATCTTTTAATATTATTTCTCAGGGAGAAGTACAAAGAATTCTTAGCAATTCTCCTAGTGATCGTCGTGCTATCTTTGAAGAGGCTGCGGGTATTTTAAAATATAAAAAAAGAAAAGAAGAGTCCCTTCGAAAGCTAGATAGAACGCATCATAATATGGATCGTATAAGTGATATTATAAAAGAGTTGGAAGCACAAGTAGGACCTTTAAAAGAACAAAGTGAAAAAGCAAAAGCTTATTTAGAAAATAAAAAAGGATTAGAAAAATATGAAGTTGCCTTACTTGCCTATGATATTGAAAATATTTTGGCTGAAGTAGAAAGAGTGAAAGCAGAAAAAGAAAGATTAGAACAAGAAGTCATTTCTTTACATGCCGATACTTCTTCTGTAGATAGTAAATCTATGGAGGATAAGAATGCTCTTCAACAATTAGAACAAGAGTTAACGCTTAAAAACTCTAAACTTTTAAAAGTTGTTCAGGAAGTAGAAAAATTAAATAGTGAGAGACAACTTTTAAAAGAGAGAAGTAAAAGTAATCATAATGAGGAAGAACTACAAGAAAAAATTCGTATGTTACTAGATGCAAAAGGACAAATAGAATCTTCTATTTTATTAAAAAGAGAAGAACTTAGAGACTGTGGGAATGCTTTTGTAAAGTGTAGAGATAGTATTTCTTTTTTAGAAAATAAGTTAGATCAGTTAAAAAAGAAGCAAGTAATTTCTAATCAAGACTATGTTAAAATTAGTCGTGATAATACTGTGTTAGAACAAAAGAATAAAGTATTACAGACAGAAATTGATACTTCAGGTGGGCTTCCTAATAGTGTTCGTTCTCTGCTGGGGGCAACTTCTCTAGATGGAATTTATGATACGATTGGTAATATTTTAAATACGAGGGAAGAGTATACGAAGGCTTTAGAAGTAGCCATTGCTTCTAGTCGTAATTTTATTATTGTAAAAGATGAGGCTTCTTCTATTTCGGCGATTCAGTATTTAAAAGAAAAACATTTAGGAAGGGCCACTTTCTTTCCTCTTAATGTGATTAAAAGTCGTTTTGTAGATGAGGACACTTTATATAAAATAGAGCATGATGAAGACTTTATTGCTGTTTTATCTACATTAGTTGAGTATGATAAACGGTATCAAAATATTGTAGAAAATCAACTAGGGACTACTTTGGTCTCTTCTGATATTTCTTCTGCTACTAGACTTAGTAAAAAGATTCATCATCGATATAAGATTGTAACGCTTACAGGAGATGTTGTTCATATTGGTGGTTCTATGTCAGGAGGATCTAGTTATCAAGCTAGCAGTATGATTCGTTTAAAACAACAACTTGCTAGGAATTTAGAACAGATAGATGCTAATAAGAATGAGTTAAAAGTAGTAGAACGTTCTTTAAAAGAAATTACAGAAGAGACTTCTAGAATAGAGAAGAGTTATTTTGATAGTTCTAAGGAAGGAGAATTATTAAAAGAAAAGCAGGAGAGAGTAGAAAAAGAGCTTCAGGAATTAGAAAATAAGCATGAAGTGATTTCTAAGGAGTGGGATAGTTACCAGTCTTTAAATGATCATGCTTTATCCTCTTTGGAAGAAGAGTTAATTACTAAATTTCATGAAAAACAAACAGAAAAAGAATTGCTTACTACTTCTATTTCTAGTATTCAGAAAAATATTTTGGAATTAAAAATGAAGTTAGAAGAAGAAGATGCTACTTTAAAGCTTCAAAATAATCATTTAAGAGAAGTAGAAAAAGCAGTTCGTGAAAAAGAAGTTTTATTGAGTCGTGATGATGTGAAATTAGATCAAATGTTGCTTACTTTAAATGAAGAATATTCTCTTACTTTTGAGAAAGCAAGAGATCAGTATCCGCTTGATGTTGAAGAAGGTGATGCAAGGGAAAAGGTTTCTTTATATAAAAAGAATATGAAAGAGATTGGGATGGTTAATCTTCTTTCCATTGAAGAGTATGAAAGGGTATCTACTAGATATGAGTTTTTATTAAAGCAAAAGGAAGATTTAGAAAATGCTGAAAATACGCTTCTTAATATTATGAATGAAATGGATGCTGTGATGAAGAAGGAATTTTTACATACTTTTCAGGAGATAGAAAAGGAGTTTAAGGGAGTGTTTAGGGAGCTATTTAAGGGGGGAGACGCTTCTTTAAAACTTACTTGTCCTGAAGATTTATTAACGACTGGTATTGAAATTGTTGCATCCCCTCCAGGAAAGAGGCTTACTACCATTTCTCTTCTTTCAGGAGGAGAGAAGACACTTACGGCGATTAGTTTACTTTTTGCTATTTTAAATGTGCGGACTGTTCCTTTCTGTATTTTTGATGAGGTGGAAGCAGCTTTAGATGAAGCAAATGTTTCTGAGTTTGGTAAGTATTTAGATCATTATAAAAATAAGACACAGTTTCTTATTATTACGCATAAGAAAAAGACCATGGAATATGCAGATACTTTGTATGGTATTACTATGCAGGAGTCTGGTGTTAGCAAGCTTGTTAGTGTGAGGCTTCATGATCGTATTGATATTATTTAGTTGGATGTGAAATATGAAAGTATTAGAATGTAAAAGTATTCGTGAAAAAGAGGTTCAAAGGTTAAGAGAGGAGGATATTTCTTCTCTTACTTTGGCTATTATTCAAATAGGTAAATATAAGGAAAATGAACTTTATTTGAAAGCAAAAGAAAAGCTTGCTTACGAACTTGGTGTTAGAATATTATCTATTCTTTTTGATGAAGAAAGTAGTAGGGAGGAGATTATAAAAAGAATTAGGATTTTGAATCAAGATCCTAGTATTCATGGTATTATGATTCAAAAACCGATTCTTCCTAAATTTTTTTATCAAGAACTTGTTGATGTGATTGCGCCTTTTAAAGATGTAGAAGGACTTAGTTCTTATCACCAAAAAAGATGGGAAAGTGGCAAAGGGATTCTTCCTTGTACAGCCCTTGCTGTTTTGAAGGTGTTAGAAGAGTATCATGTTTCTCTTTTTGATAAAAAAATTGTTTTGCTTGGAAAAAGTGAGTTGGTGGGACTTCCTCTTTATGAGAGGTTAAAGGGAAATAATGAAGTTATTCTTTGTGATTCTAAGACTGAAAATATAAGAGAGATTGTACAGAGTGCCGATATTGTCGTTGTAGCAATTGGGCATGCTCATTATTTGACGAGTAAATATTTTTCTTCTTCTCAAGTGATTATTGATGTTGGTACTAATTACTTAGATGGAAAATTAGTAGGAGATGTTCTTACTTCTTCTTTGTCCTCTTTTTCCGTTTGTGTTACTCCTGTACCTGGAGGGATTGGAATGTTAACACCTGTTTATCTTTTTTCTAATTTATTTATGTTAGCAGAATATAACAAAACATAACTTTTTTCTTATGTCTAAGTTTTTCACTACTGCAGGAAGTTTGGAATTAGAACTAGATGATATGATGACAGGGGGAATTTCCTTTACAGAAGCAGTTCCTATCAGTAATGAAGATGGACTTTCTCAAGATGGTTATACTTTCACTTTAGAAAATAAAGGAAATGTGACCAGTGATTATACGATTTATTTAGATGATTTAGATTTAGCAGAAGGGCAAACTAGAATGAGCGACTCCTTCATTAAATATCAACTTGTCAAAGATGGGAGTGAAGTAGATTTACAACTATTAGATTAAACAGGGTCTGCTCCAAACCGTGTACTAGAAAGTGGAACAATTGCCCCTAAAACAAAATATACTTATGTATTAAAAATGTGGATAGATGAGAATGCAACGAATGAAGTAATGGAGACAATGTTTAAAGGACAGCTTAGGATAGAAGCAATGCAGAATGTTCCAAAAACTTTATATACTGAAATAGCAAAGAATGCAGTACTTGATAATATACAAGATGAAAAGTATCCAGTACATTATTATAAGGGGATGTTAAGAATAATAATGTCAAGTTTGCCAATTTCTGTTGGAAGATAGTAAGAACTACTGAAACAGGAGGAGTAAAACTTATCTATAATGGAAGTCCTGATACCAATGGTCAGTGTACTAATACAAGATGTAGGGTATATGGTAGGTAATAAAAGTGACTCAACGATTAAAGGAGTTATCGATACATGGTATCAAGCTAATATGTTAAGTTATACTAAAAAGTTAGAAGATGCTATCTGGTGCAATAATCGAAGTTCCAGAGTAGATAGAAGCAATACTATTTTTGGTGCATATGATAGGACGGTTACCAATATAAATCCTAGTTTAGTTTGTTCAAATATAACCAGATGATTATAATTCGAGTTATTATTTATATACAAATCAGGACTTTTGGACTTTGTCGCCATCTTTCTTCTACAGCAATGCTCGCGGCCTCAACGTCAATTCTAATGGCAATCTGGGCAACGCTTTCGTCAACTCCTCGTTCGGCGTCCGACCCAGGTTAGTCCTTGTACTTGGGACTAAAATAACCTCAGGAGATGGAAGGCAGAATAGTCCATTTGTAATTTGATGAGAAAGTAAAAAAGAAAATACTTAGCTAAGCATTTCCTTTTTTTGATATTGGTATTATTTTTCTCTCGTTTGTAATTACTTATCGTTTACTTTTTTAATAGAAGTGATAATTGGTTGTTTTTCTTTTTCTACGGTACCCATTTCATCCATTGGAGTAATATCATCTACTATTTTATCTACAATTTCCATTCCTTCTGTCACATATCCAAATACTGCATAATCACCATCTAGAGATGTGGCATCTTTTTGAACGATGAAAAATTGGCTACTAGCTGAATTATAATCATTACTTCTTGCCATTGAAAGGGCTCCTCTTTTATGAGATAAGGGATTACTAATTCCGTTGCTTGCAAATTCTCCTGTTATCGTCTTATCACTACCACCTTCTCCTGTTCCTTTTGGGTCTCCACCTTGGATGACAAAGTCTTTTACTACTCTATGAATTGTTAGACCATCATAAAATTTTTCATCTACTAGCTTTAAGAAATTTTCTACTGTAATAGGAGCATTATCCGCATCTAGTGTCGCTTTTATTACTCCATAGTCTTTTAGATCTATTTCAATTTTATATTTTCCTGATAACGTATCTTTTTTATCTTCCTTACAGCCTGTTAAAATTACTCCAAGTGCAATAATGGCTAATACTTTTAATACTTTTTTCTTTTTCATTTTTTCCCTCTTTTCTTTTATATTGCTCTATATAAGTTTTCTCCTGCAAAAGGATTTTCTTTATCAATATGATCTGTAAATAAAATACCATTTAAATGATCTATTTCATGTTGGAAAGCAATGGCTAATTCCTCTCTACCACGTACTCTTATTTTTTGCCCATTTTCATCATATGCTTCTACCGTTACTCTTGCATACCTTGGCACAATTCCTTCTACTTCGCGATTGACAGAAAGACATCCTTCTCCTAGTTCCACATATATTTGTTCTTCTGAATTACTGACGATTTTAGGATTAATTAATATATAATTATCAAATACGCCTTCTTCTCTTTCATGTACTACCACAAAATAACGTTTTAAAACACCTAATTGTACAGCGGCAAGTCCCATTCCAGGTCTTAAATCATATTTTTCTGCTTTCTCTTCAATTTGACTATCCGTTAAATAAGTAATCATCTTTTTAATTAATTCCTTATCTTCTTTTGAAAGAGGAAAAACAACCTCCTTACTAACTTCTCTTAATCTTTTATCTTTTTCATCTAAAATTTCTTTTGTTTTTAACATATTTATCACCACCAATGGACTTATTTTATCAAAAAATCACAAAAAAATAAAGCCCTTACCGAAGTAAGAACTTTTCTTTTTATGCAACAAAACGAGTTCCAATCACAATGACCAATAAAATGAATAATACTAAAATAATGGCATAAGTAGAATTGTTGCTATTGTTGTTACAACCACATCCATATTGCATATATGGCATTTGGTACCCTTGGTTAGAACCACAGCCACAAGAGCTTCCACCGTAATAATACATAATTTTGCCTCCTTTTATTTAATCTAATATAACGTATGTAAAATGTCATATTTTGTTCCTGTAAATACCTAGAGATTCGAAAAAAAACTAGTTTTCCAAATTTTAAAATTATGATAGAATATAGTTGATAGGGTAGTGATGATTTGAAGAAAGTAATTAAGAACATTGATAAGCCATTATTACTAGTTACTGTAGTTATGTTCGTATTTGGACTGATTATGGTTTTTTCGTCATCGAATGTAACTGCTTATATGTCAAAGGCAGTTAGTCCTTATAATTATTTTATTAAACAAGCAATATTTTTAAGTGTTGGTCTTTTTATGGCACTGATTTTAATTCGATTTAATACAAAATTTTATGGAATGGTTTCATGGCTTGGGATTTTAGGAATTGGTGCTTCCTTAGTAATCCTACTGATTATGGGACAAGCAAAGAATCAAGCAGTTTCCTGGTTTGATTTTGGTCCTTTTAGTTTTCAACCGAGTGAATTTATTAAAGTTATTATGATTGTTTGGCTTGCCAGATACTATGAAATAAATGAAAAAAGATTAGATAAATATGGAGTGAGTTTATTTCCACTTCTTGTAGGAGGGGCTATTACCTTTTTAGTACTTTTACAGCCAGATCTTGGAACGGCTATTATATTTACAGTGATTGTTGGTACTATTTTTTTGGCGGTTCCTATTAAAACACAAATTAAAAATCAAATTATTTTTGGTTGTTTTGGATTAATTGCTGTTGTTGCACTTGTTATTATTAGTAGTGGGAAAACTTTAATTTATGAAAGACAATTAGAGCGACTTAATTTTACAAGACCTTGTGACAGACTTCTTACGACAGGAAGTCAAGTTTGTAATGGGTATATTGCGATTAATAATGGAGGACTTACAGGAGTGGGACTTGGAAATTCTACCCAAAAATATTTGTATTTGCCAGAGCCTTATACTGATTTTATTTTTGCGGTTATTGTGGAAGAACTTGGGGTTTTGGTTGGTATTTTACTTCTTCTTCTTTATATCTTTATTTTATATCGCATTTTGTTAATTGGAAGACGTAGTTATACGAATCGTGGTTCTATTATTTGTTATGGTGTTGCTGTTTATATTTTCTGTCATATTGCAGTTAATTTAATGGGACTTTTTGGTCTTATTCCAATGACTGGAGTGCCACTTCCTTTTATTAGTTATGGAGGTAGTTTTACGATTTGTTTAATTGCTGCTTTAACACTAGTGCAAAGGGTTAGTGTGGAAACTGGGCTTAGGAGACAAGTAAAGAGCTAGTTTGTTGAATGTAAAATAATTTAGAAATTAGCAAACTTGTAAATTGGAAATATTTATGTTTATGAAAACTAGAAATTCGTCTTACGGAAAGATATTTTCTAGTCTTTTTTTGGTCTCAATTTATCATTATACTTGTTTGCATTTCTTTTTTCTTTTTAGTACACTTGCAAAAAAACAAGAAGGAAAGAAGGTATAGGCATGCCAAAAAGTATGAGTGAACTAATTAAGATTAGAGACAAATTAAAAGAAGAAGGAAAAG
>CAMNSB010000065.1 GCA_946554325.1 uncultured Mycoplasmatota bacterium | reverse complement strand
ATGATTATAAAACTTAATGCACAACAATTGTGCACTTCTTTTTTTAAAATACAAGCATTTTTCTATCACTAAAAAGTTAGAATTTTTGTTGTAAAGAGCAGGCATTAATGTTAAAATATTAATATATTGTAGTGAGGTGAACAATATGGATATAGAAAAAACTACTTTATTTCATTTAGATGATATAGAAAAAGTATCTATTTTAAAAGTAATAAAAGAAGTTTATTATTCATTAGAAGAAAAAGGATATAATCCCATTAACCAATTAGTAGGCTATCTAATTAGTGGAGATCCCGGATATATTTCTAGTTATCAAGATGCAAGAAAAAAAATTATGGGATTAGATCGTTCTAAAATCATTGAAGTATTACTCAAAGATTTTGCAAAAGACTTATGAGATATTTAGGACTTGATCTAGGAAGTAAAACCTTAGGGGTTGCTCTTTCTGACAAAACAGGCCTTATCGCTACCAGTCTAACCATTATTCGTCATAATGAAGAATATAGTAGTCTGATTGAGAAAGTAAAAGAGCTAAAAGAAGAATATCAAGTAGAAGAAATTGTACTAGGATATCCTAAAAATATGAATAACACCCTTGGAGAAAAAGCAAAACTAAGTGAAAAATTCAAGAAAATGTTAGAGGATAATCTAGGAGTAAAAGTTCATCTAATGGATGAAAGACTTACAACAAAACAAGTAGAAAATATCCTCATTGCAAACGATACATCCAGGAAAAAAAGAAAAAAAGTAATTGACAGTCTAGCAGCTACAATAATATTACAAAGTTATTTAGACAAAAAGGAGAAATAAGATGAATAAAAACAGTTTTACATTAATCGATGAAGAAGGAAAAGAAACAGTATATGATGTTTTATTTACATTTGACAGTGAAGAAACAAATAAAAGTTATATTGTATATACAGATAACACCAAAGATGAAGCAGGAAACATTCAAGTTTATGCCTCAACCTATGATGAAAATGATCCCACATCTCGCTTAGGAGCAATAGAAACAGAAAAAGAATGGAAAGTAATTGAGACCATTTTAGAAACATTACAAGAAGAAGTAAAAAAGAAACAAGAAGAGATGATAAATGAAAGTAGCGAGCAGTAGGCTCGTTCTTTAACTTGGAGGTAACTATGGCCAAAAAAAACATTCTAATAATTTTATTAGTGTTACTTGGATTTTCATTAATAGGACTTTTTATCATCTATCAAGTCCTATCATCGCCAATGGATAAAAGCTCAAATGCAGATATAGAAGTAGTAATACCAAGTGGAATGACCACAAAAAATATATCAAAATTACTAGAAAATAAAAACTTGATTCGATCAGGAACTTTTTTCCGTATTTATGTAAAACTAAATAATATATCATCATTAAAAGCATCCACCTATACCTTGAAAAAAAGTATGAATCTAATGGAAATCTGTAAAACCCTAGAACAAGGAAATCATTACAATAAGGATAATGTTACAATCACCTTCAAGGAAGGACAAGCATTTACCCAATATGCAGAAGAAATTGCTATGAGAACCAATAATAAATATGAAGATGTAATCTCACTTGGAAAAGATAACACTTACTTACAAAAAGTAATTGCCAAATATAGCTTTTTAACAGAAGAAATATTAAATCCAAATATCTATTATCCACTAGAAGGTTACTTAGCACCCAATACCTATCAGTTCAAAAATAAAAGTGTAACAGTAGAAGAAATATTTGAAGTAATGCTAAACCAAACCGAAAAAGAATTAAAAAAATATGAACAAGTAGGAAATAAATACACCATTCACCAATATTTAACATTAGCCTCTATGTTAGAACAAGAAGGAACCAATAAAACAAATAGAAAAGAAATTGCAGGTGTATTTTATAATCGCTTACAAAAAGGAATGAATTTAGGAAGTGATGTTACAACTTATTATGCCCTACAAGTACCAATGACAAGCGATTTAACAACAACACAATTTAATAAAGCAAACCCTTATAACACAAGAGGACCAGGAATGGAAGGAAAACTACCAATAGGGCCAATCTGTAATCCTTCTATAGTAAGTATAGAATCATCATTTTCTCCAAGTGAGAATGATTACCTATATTTTGTGGCAGATAAAAAAGGAAAGATTTATTACACCAAAACAAACGAAGAACATTTACAAAAAGTACAAGAAATTAAGGATAAAGGGGACTGGATATGGTAACATTTGAACATGCTGAAATAAGAAAAATAAAAGAATATGCAAAAGAAGAAAATATTCCTATTATGCAAGAAGAAGGAATAGAGTTCTTAACAACTTTTATTGTCAAACATCAAATAAAAAACATTCTAGAAATTGGAACAGCAATTGCCTATTCAGCAATCGAAATGGCTTTAGTAAATAGCGAAATTCATATAACCACAGTAGAAAGAGATGAAAAAAGATACTTAGAAGCAGTAAAAAATGTAAAAAAACTAGGATTAGAACAACAAATTACCTTAATTTTTAAAGATGCACTAGACATGAGGTTAAAAGAAAAATATGACTTAATCTTTTTAGATGCAGCCAAAGGACAAAATATTAAATTTTTTGAAAATTTTGAAAATAATCTAAAAGAAGAAGGATATATCATTACCGATAACATGAATTTTCATGGCTATGTCGAAAAAGACATAGAAAGTATCAAAAGCAAGAATTTAAGAAGCTTAGTTCGAAAAATAAAGGACTATCATGAATTCTTAAAACAAAATGAAAACTATACAGTAGAGTTTTATCCACAAGGAGATGGAATTGCTGTTGCCAAGAAAAAGTAGGTGATAAGATGTATATAAATGAGAATATAAATAATAAACAAATCATCTGCCTTATTATTGGCTTTTTTTTCTTAATCATACTAGCAATTATAATTCATAACCTATCAAGCCCAAACTATGAAAGTGCCAAAATAGAAGAAGATAAAGAATATGTTTACAAAAAAGAAACAGAAGAAGAAGGAAAAGACAAAAATATTCCCTATCTAAATGTAAAAGGAGAAGATGCGAAAAAAATAAATAAAGAAATAGCAAAAATAGAAGAAGACTTTGCCTCTCTTTTAGAAAATAAAATAGGCTTTACTTTTAATAAATCAGGACACATTCTCTCTCTTTCAATAAAAATGGTAAACTACTATACAGAATTTTCTCGTCCCGTAACCAGTTTTAAAACTTATAACATAAACTTAAAAACAAAAAAAATCTATACTAAAGAAGAAATATATAAAGATTATGGTGTAGATGATAAAATCGTCTCTAAGAGCATAGAAAAAAAGTTTCGCAAAATGTATAAAAGCGTAGTAAAAGAAGGATATATAGATTCTAACTATTGTGATTATAATTGTTTCCTAAAATGGAGGGGTGTTTCAAATTACTTAGATAATGTAGAACTATATATTGAAAATAGAGGTCTAATTGCTTTCAGAGGATTTTTAACAGAATCTGTTTTTGGAGAAGAAAATTATTATAAAAGTAGTGATTTTAAGTTTGAAATTAATGGTTAATATAGACTTCTAGATATCAATTTGATAAAATAGAAAAGAAATAGGTGATTAGTATGCTATATCTAGGAAATTTAATAAATAGCTGTAAAGATTATGGTATTGTTTCAGTACTAGCAATCATAAAAAGAATGCTTTCCTTAATGCAGTTAGTAGTACCCATTGTATTAATTGCCTCTTGTATTTGGGGGCTTACTAGAATGCTAATAAACCCAGAAGATAAAAAAGGCTTAGTAAACTTAAGAAATAAAGTAGCAGCAACACTTATCTTTATTTTTGTTCCCTTTCTAATGAATCTAGTCTTATCCTGGACAAATAGTACTTTTAATGTTGGAGGGTGTTTTCAAGCAGCAAATGAATATAAAGCACAATTAGATGCTACAGAAGAATATGATGTAAAAACAGAGAAAGGAAAGAGACAGAAAATTCAAAAAGATATATCAGAATACAAATTTAAAGAGCCAGATGAAAGTGATGATAGTAATAATAACAGTACAGATGATAAAAGTAGCAGTAATAAAAAAGTAAAAGGAACAGCCAAAGGAAAAGAAATTGTCTCTTATGCTCTAAAAATTGTTGGCAAACCATACGTATGGGGTGGAGGACATGGAACTCATGTAAACCTAGAAAAAATTTATGAAAGTGGAGGAGGAGTAGACTGTTCTGGCTTTACAGCAGGAGTATATCAACATTTTGGTTATATGTCTGTAACAGGAACTACTTATACGCAAGAAAAAGTAGGACGTGCTGTACCTTATAGTAAAGCACAAGCAGGAGATTTAATTTTATATGAAGGACATGTCGCAATCTTTATGGGAGATGGAAATAAGATCGTACATGCCTCTACCTCTCTACCGTTTCCGCAAGGTGGAATCAAAGTAACCAATGATGCCAGATTTTCCACAATTAAAACAGTAAGAAGAGTAATATAACAGGAGGGGAAAAATGTTAATTTTAAAAATAGACCAAGCTTTAATAGATGCCTGTGGAGATTATGGACTCGCTTCCATTTTAAAAATAATCCAAAAAGCAATGAACTGGATTCAAATTATAGTTCCTATTGTAATGATAATTTCTATTATTATGATTATTACCAAAATGATGACGAACCCAGATGAAAAAAAGAACACCAAAGCCCTTTTTAATTCAGTAGCAGCAGGTGTAATAACCCTATTTTTACCCTTTATTGTAAACTTAGTAATGGGATTTTTAGATGATTCATTCAGTGTAACAGCTTGTTGGAATGTGGCAAGACAAACAGAAAATTTAGTAAGTTGGAATGAAAACAGTAGTGATGTTGCCACTACCAAAAAAACACCACAAAAGATTAAGTAAAAAATAAAGACATCACGATAGGCTTAAAATTATAATAAATTGATGGTATATTATATACGGATGGGGTGAAAAAGAGATACACTTTTGGTATGGTGTTCTCTCAGTCCAATAATTTGTTTATTAGATATGAAAACACCGTTTCAAAGTGGATTCGGTGTTTTCATTCATACTAGAAATAGTCCTAAAAGATATTCTCCTAGAGTAAAACCTATGATATAATAAGGCAAAATATTGAAATAAAAAAGGAGTTTTAATTATGAAAAGTATGGTTGCCATAACAAAAGATAAACTAGAAGAATATCTATCATACAATCAAACCTGTTTTTTATTACCACTAGAAAACTATGCAGTATCATACGAAAAAACATATACCAAAGAAGAAATAAAAGACCTAAGAAAAAAATATCCATCATTAGAGTTCTTTGTAGTTATCAATAAAACGATTTTTAATGAAGACTTAAAAGAATTAGAACAAATACTAGAATATTTAGATGGTTTGTCTATCCAGGGAATTTTCTTCTATGATTTAGCCATATTAGAATTAAAACAAAGAAAGAGCCTAAAAACTCCACTGGTATGGAACCAAACACACCTGGTAACAAACTCTAAAACCTGTAATTTTTATTTAGAAAATGGAGTAGATTATGCACTCATTGCAGGAGAACTTGAAAAAAGTGAAATACTAAGTCTAATAGAAAATACACAAATAAAACTATGTTATACCCTACTATCAAAACCAATCATCGCTCACTCAAGAAGAAATTTAATAACAAATTATGAAAAAATGACGAATAATACCCAAAAAGAACAACTTATTATCCACGAGTCTTTAAAAAATCAAGATTATCTAGTAACAGAACAAAAAGAAGGGACAAGCTTTTTTTATCAAGATTTACCTAATTACTATAGTATCTTAAAAGACATAGAAGTAGAGTATGTAATCCTAAATGAAAGCTATATAGACCATACTATTTTTATGAAACTATTAAATCTAACGAACCAATATTTAGACCATAAAATCTCCTTTCCAATCCTTCTAAAATCAGTAGAACCATACCTCTCTAAAGACACACTATTCTTAAGTAGTAAGACCATCTATCGTGTAAAAAAGGAGGAAAAGTAATGAAAAAAATAGAACTTTTAGCGCCAGCAGGAGATTTAGAACGTCTAAAAGTAAACTTACTTTATGGTGCCGACGCTGTCTATATTGGAGGAGAAAAATATAGTTTGCGAGCAAATGCCACCAATTTTTCTCTGGAACAAATCAAAAAAGCATGTAGTTTTGCACATAAGCATAATAAAAAAGTCTATTTAACACTAAATATGGTATTTCATAATGAAGATATGGATGGAGTAGAAGAATATATTGATAAAGTAATAAAAGCAGGAATTGACGCCTTTATTGTCAGTGACCCATTTTTAATATCTTATATCACGAAAAAAGAAAAACAAGTAGAAGTACACTTATCAACACAAAACTCAACCACGAATAAAGAATCTGTAAATTTCTTTAAAAAACAAGGAGTAAAAAGAGTAGTACTGGCAAGAGAATTATCCAAAAAAGAAATAAAAGAAATCATAGATGAGACAAAACTAGATGTAGAAGTATTCATCCATGGTGCGATGTGTACCTGTTTTAGTGGCAGATGTACTTTATCCAATTACGTAACAGGGCGTGATGCTAATAGAGGTGGCTGTGCCCAAGTTTGTAGATTCGCATTTTCAAAAGAAGAAAATCCCCCATTTACCTTTGCAACAAAAGATTTAAATATGGCAAAATATATAAAAGACTTAATAGAAATAAAGGTATCTTCCTTAAAAATAGAGGGCAGAATGCGTTCTTTATATTATTTAGCAACAGTAGTAGGTACTTATCGTAAAATAATAGATAAATGCTATCAAAATACCTTAACAGATGAAAATCTAAAAAAATATGAAAAAACATTAAATCGTGTTGCAAACCGTGAAACCTCTACCCATTACTTTATGAAAATGGCAGATGAAACGGATCAGTACTATACAGGAAGAAAGGAACTATCCAATCAAGACTATTTAGGATTAATTACAGGATATGATAAAAAAAATCAGTGTCTAATCATGGTGGAGAGAAATTATTTTGAACCAGGAGATAAAATAGAAATCTTCACCCCAACAGGAAAAGTTTATCAAAGAACAGTAGATAAAATTTATGATGAAGAAATGAATGAGTTAGAAGTAGCAAGACACCCAGAACAAGTATTAAAACTAAAATTTGAAGAAGAACTACCAGAATACTCCATGATACGATTAATAGAAAAGAAAAATAAAAAGTAGGTGTAAAATGAAAAATTTAGAAAAAGCGAAAAACAATTTTTTTCAAAAAGAAGAAAATCTTTCTATTTATGCAACTAGAAGTGAAGAAGCAATAAGACTAAAAGAGGAACCAGAAGACTTTCGTCCTCCCTTTTTTCATGATATCGATAGAATAATCCACAGTCTCTCATACACTAGATATATCGATAAAACACAAGTCTATTCCTTTAAAGAAAATGATCACATTACAAAAAGAATCGTCCATGTTCAACTAGTAAGCAAAATAGCAAGAACAATAGGACGTGCCCTTTGCTTAAATGAAGACTTAATAGAAGCAATCGCTCTAGGCCATGATATAGGACATACCACCTTAGGCCATTTAGGAGAATCTCTATTAAATAAAATAACAAAAAAAGAACTAAATGAAGAGTTTGCACACAACATTCAAAGCGTAAGAGATCTAATGGTATTAGAAAAAAACGGAAAAGGCCTAAATATAACCATCCAAGTACTAGATGGTATTATGTGTCATAATGGAAAAATATTAGAAAATAAATATATGCCAACTAAAAAAGATAAGAATGAGTTTCTAAGAGAATATGAAGAAAGTTACCAAGGAAAAAAGACAAATAAATTTTCAGCCATGACTCTAGAAGGTTGTGTAGTAAGACTTTCTGATATTATTGCCTATATAGGACGTGATATTGAAGATGCAATAACCTTAGGATTATTAAAAAGAGAACAATTACCAAAAGATATCACAGAAGTATTAGGAAATACAAATAGGGAAATCGTAAATACTATTATTCTAGATATAATAGAAAATAGTATAGATAAACCTTATATAAAGTTAAGCCCAAAAGTATATAAAGCATTATTTGCCCTAAAAGAATTCAATTTTAAAAAAATATATAACCAATCTACAACCAGTGAAGAATATACTTACTATGAACAAGGAATGAATAAAATTTATCAAGTATATTTAAATGATATTTTAGCAAAAAACAAAGAAAGTATTATTTATCAAATTTATTTAAATTATCAAGACCCATTATATTTAAAGAATACATCTGAAAAAAGAATGGTAATAGATTTTATTAGTGGCATGACAGATGAAATGTTTTTAAGAGAAATAGAAAAATATAAGATGTAAAATCCCGTTGAATCAATCTAAAGTGCACAATTAAGTGCAATTTGATATAAAATGTGTAT
>CAMNSB010000064.1 GCA_946554325.1 uncultured Mycoplasmatota bacterium | reverse complement strand
ACCTATAAAAAATAAAATAAATATAGTTTTTGGGTATAACAGGTGCCAGCCATGGAGGCCGTGATCCTGGAACTAGATATCATAAAATCCTAGAAAAAGATCTCAATCTAGAGCTCAGTAAAGTTTTAAGAGATACTCTACTAAAACAAGGGGCAACAGTCCATATGATAAGGGAAGAAGATGAAGATTTATCAAGTAAATGGGACAGTGGAAAAAAACGAGGTGACTTATATCGTAGAATTTTATTTATTCAAAAAGTAAAAAGTGATTTATATCTATCTATCCATTTAAACTGGTTTAATAATTCCTATCATCAAGGAGCAGAAGTACTTTATAATCCCATTAACAAAAAAAATAAAATACTAGGAGAAAAAATCATGGAAAGTTTTAAAAAAAATACTTATACCAAAAGAAAACTAATCACAACAGACCTTTACTTATACAGAAATACAAGAGTACCAGGAGTACTAATTGAATGTGGATTCCTATCAAACCCTAATGAGCGCTATTTATTACAAACAAAAAAATATCAACAAAAGGTAGCAGAAGTCATAACTGATGGGGTAATAGAATATATAAACGAAATAAAAAAAGATACCAAAGTACCTTAAATAAAGCGCCTAATCATAACACTAGGATAGTAATAATGAATAATATCTGTATAAATACAATGATTTTTAGCCATCTCATTAGCACCAAATTGACTAAGCCCTAGACTGATTCCATAACCTCTTGTAATAAAACGAACATGAGAATCATTAATGATGATAGTAATATCATCAGAAGGTAAGTTCAACATCTTTTTAAATGTAATACCATCCATAATTTCATTTCCTACCTTTATGTTTTTAATACGATTATTATCAGTCAAAGATAAAATCTCCATATCTTTAATTTCTTCTTTTTTAAGTTTTAAAATATTTTCAAGTTGAGGATAAGTATAATCAGTAACTTTTAAAAATTGTGGAGAAGCATAATCCCATAAACTAGGCCTTTTTTCTAGATAAATATAATTATCATCAGTAGAAGTATATCCGTTGCTACAAATATGAACAAAAGGAGTGATATAATCTTCATCATAACACACAAATTCACGGTCTGTCTCATTCACTGCTCGAAGTAATTTATGATAAGTAGAATTATAATCCTGAATCCATGCTAATTTGTAATAGGATAAAGGCTTATAAATCTGGAAACGGTTAATAGCCATGATTTTTTGATTTTCCTTCATCTCTTTCAAAGCATAAGTACGATACAAAACAGTCAGTGCTTTTAAAGCTTCCAACTCCATCCCTGTATTCGTATTAGTGGCAAGAACACCCAATAGATATTCCTTTAGCGTAATCTCTACAACAATATGATCGTCCATCTCAATAGTAACTAAGTAATTAGAATCACTAAAGTTCTGTTTTTCCTCCACTACCTCTACTTCATCTTCTTTATCTAATTCAACAGTTTTAACAATAATACCATCAATAACTAAAAAAGCTTTATGACCTTTAAAATCAATATGATTATTTTTAACAAAGTTACGTGTTCTACGCTTCATATCTTCATCATTAGCTTGAAGACCAAGTTCTTTTGAAAATTCATAGGCCATAGTTAAATACAAATATAAAACTTCTTCATTTCCTACCTCTTTTACCTCATATCTATAAAACATAATATCACCTAATCATATTATGGATAATAGTAATAAAAAATATACACCAGAATAAAAAAGCATTTCAGATAATTTTCATATTTTTATAGCTAATTTTATGATATAATGAACCATAGGTGAATATGTATGGTAGAAAAAAACTTTAAAAATTTAGAAGAACAAATACAAATATTAAAACATAAAGGGATGATTATAGAAGATGAAAAGTTTGCAAAAGATGTCTTGCTGCGTGAAAATTATTTTTTCTTAAGTGGTTATCGATTTCCGTTTATGGTTTCAAATCAGGATAGAAAATTTATAGAGGGAACGAAATTTGAAGAACTTTATAGTCTCTTTCTTTTTGATAGATCATTTAGAAACATTTTATTTAAAAATTTACTAATTATTGAAAATAATTTAAAATCTATCACATCTTATCAGTTATCAAAAAAGTATGGTTATCGTGATAAAGACTATTTAAAAAGCAAAAATTTTACAAGAAAGCCAGAAAAATTAAGACAAGTAAATGATTTACTGAAAAAGATGAAAAGACAAATTCGTATTAATGGTGGGCAACATACAGCAACACAGCATTATGTTAGTAATTATGGTTACATTCCACTATGGATATTAGTAAAAGTATTATCCTTTGGTATTGTAAGTGAGATGTTTACCATTTTAAAAAAAGAAGATCAACAAGCAATCTGTGAAATTTACCAAGTGACTGTGGAAGAGTTAACAACTTATTTGCCGATTCTTGCAAATTACCGAAATCTTTGTGCTCATGAAGATATTTTATACGAAAATAGAACTCAGCGAGATATTGATGATACAGTTTATCACCAATTGCTAAGAATAGAAAAAGATGAATTAGAGTATAAACATGGAAAAAATGACTTGTTTGCACTAATTATTATTATGAAACAAGTATTAAAGTATGAAGATTTCTTAAATATGACATTAGAAATCGAAAAAGTAATAGACAATTTAGAATATAATCTAAAAACAATATCAATCAAAAAAATATTAAAAATTATGGGCTTTCCTGAAAACTGGAAAGAACTATCTACGATTGAAAGGAGTGTAGATATTAATGAACAAAAATGCTAAAACAGGAATTATAATTATTAGTTCATTTGTAATAGGTGCTATCCTAACACTGAGTATTTTTAAGTTTACACCAATAATGGATTCATTTTTAAAAACAACTATTGTAAAAGAAAATGGGAAAGTAATATTAGAGGATGGTTCCCTTGCTGATTCTGTAGAAAAGGTGTATGACTCTGTAGTCTTAATTCAAGGAACTAAAAATGAACAAGTTGCATCCACAGGAACAGGTTTTATTTATAAAATAGGTGAAAATAATGGCTATATTATGACAAACCATCATGTCATTAGTGGAATGGATACAGTAAAAATTGTATTGTCAGATGATTCTGAAATAGAAGGAAAGGTATTAGGCAGTGATGAATACTTAGATTTAGCAGTGATTAGTATTGATAAAAAAAGTGCCAAAAAAGAGGCAAAAATTGGGGATTCTACAAAAATGCGCCTAGGGGATACTGTTTTTACAGTAGGTTCTCCACTAGGATATAATTATCGTGGTAGTGTAACAAGTGGACGTCTTTCTGGAAAAGATAGAATGGTTTCCGTTAGTGTAGGAAACTCAAATAGTGAAGACTGGGTAATGAGAGTACTTCAGACAGATGCAGCCATCAATCCTGGAAATAGTGGAGGACCACTGCTAAATGCCAACGGAGAAGTAATTGGAATTAACTCTATGAAACTAGTACAAGAAGAAATAGAGGGAATGGGTTTTGCCATTCCAATAGAATATGCCATGAGCCACATTGACTCCCTTGAAAAAGGAGAAAAAATAGAATGGCCAGTACTTGGAATTAATATGATTAATGTATCAGAAAATCAAATGTACAGAAACTCGTATAAAATAGATAAGAGTATCACCTCAGGAGTCATTGTCGTAAAAACAGTAGAAGGAACAGGAGCAGCAAAGTCAGACCTCAAAGAAGGAGACGTCATCACAGCAATCAATGGAGAAAAAGTAGAGTCTTCTGCATACTTACGGTATGAATTATATAAATACAAAGTAGGAGAAGAAATTGAAATTACTTACAATCGTGATGGTAAAGAACACAAAACAAAGGTAAAACTAAGTAAAGGAGAATAAACTCTTCTTTTTTATTAGAATATTTATTGGATATCATAGTATGGAAAGTAATGTCCTGAGAAAAATTATAATGATAGACGATATCTATTGAATATGTTATAATAAAAAACATAAAAAAGGAGATTAATATGGAAAGAGAATATTACGATTTAAGAGAAATTATTCTAGGTTTACAAAGTCAATATCAAGACAATGTAGGACAACTAAAAGAATTGAAGAACTATGTAAGGATAATAGATAGAAGAGTAAGTGATTTAGAATTTTGGATGAGACATGAAAATAATGGAACAACTAGAGAAGAAATGAAATTATTATGTACATTTACAGAAAGGAAGAATCGACTTCAACAACGACTGGATTCAATTTCTCTAAAAATAGGAACTTATATACAGGGAAAAGAAATCTCAGAAGTGTGTAAAAATATGGGGAAACATTATAAAATAAGCGAATACTATAATGCGATGATTATAGATGAAAAAGGTTTTGCAGAACAAGTAGATAAAATCATGCATAGTTCGTTTGTAAAAAATATTCCTCTAACTATCCACAAAATACAAAAAGAAGGCGAAACCAGTACAATAGAATTAGATGTTGATAGCATAGATTTTTCAAAAAGTCAAAATGATAGGATAGGATCAGCAATAACCTATTATGGTTCAGAAGATAGATTATATTATAACATTTTTAATGGAGATAATAAGAGAAATGGCCAAGAAAAAGCAATACTATTACAAGATGCTTTATATAATACAAAATTTCCCAAAAGTCATTTTTCTCCTTACCATCAAGCATTAATTGATGAAAGTGAAAATAGTAAAAGAGAAATAATAATAGAGCCTAATACAGAAAACCAATATAGGATTGATAATAACAATGAGGGAGCGGTTGTTTTAAGAAAAGTAAAAAAATAAAGGCTGTGGAAGTAATATGAAAAAAATTTATATACTACTAATGCATACCAACACTATACCATCAAAATTAATTAAATTAGCTACTCGTTCTGAGTATAGTCATATTGGTCTTAGTCTAGATAAAAGTTGTGACAAGATTTATAGTTTTGGAAGGAAGACACTCCGTGCCATCTGGAATGCAGGGTTCACCATAGATGAGAAAGATGGAGAGTTCTTCAAAGTGTTCAACAAAACAAAATGTAAAATTTATGAAGTAGAAGTAACAGAAAGACAGTATAAAAATGTAAAAAATATTTTAAATGATATGAAGTCAAATAGTAAACTTTATAAATATGACTTCTTCTGTTTAATTCCAAGATACTTTGGCATCCCAGTAACATTAAAAAATCGCTATGTATGCAGTTATTTTGTAGCACAAGTTCTAGAAAAAGCGGGAATTCATAAGTTTAACAAAGATACCTGTCTTGTGATTCCAAAAGACTTTGAACATATCAAAGAGTTTCAAGAAATTTATCAGGGGAATTACACATTTTATAAATAATAAGCAGTCTAAATGGACTGTTTTTCTGTAATGTTAAGTCTAGTTGACAAATTTCCACTCAAAATTGGTAGAATGCAACTAAGATAAAGTATATAATGAAGACGAGGTGAAAAATTATGACAATTGGAGAAAAACTCCTAAATCTAAGAAAGGAAAAACACTTATCACAAGAAGAAGTAGCAGAAAAACTAGGGGTTACAAGACAGACAATTTCTAAATGGGAAACAGATATGAGCACACCAGACTTTGATAAAATTTACCCTCTTTGCGAATTATATGGGATTACAGCCGATGAGCTTTTAACAGGTAAAAAAAGAGAGAAAGAAGAAATAAGAGATGAGGAAAATACTCTAGTAGATAAAAAGAAAAGGGGAACGGGAATCGCTCTAGGAGTTCTATTTTATTTTCTATCGGTAATCTGGATTATGATTACAATTCCTGTTTTCAACATGAACCCTATTATTTCGACGGGAATTTTCCTACTTTTCTGTGGAATAGGAACTTATATCATTATCTATACCAATATGGCTTATGGAACAAAAGATAAGAAGAAAGAAGAAAAAGAACCCAAAGTCTTAAAACAAATTAAAGCCATTATCGATATGATAACACTACTAATCTATTTATATGTAAGCTTTGTAACTTTTGCATGGCACATCACTTGGATATTATGGGTAGTAGCAGCCTTAATCGAAGAAATTATTAAACTATGCTTTATGTTAGGAGGAAAAAACAATGCAAAATAAAGGATTAATCATTACCCTAATTATTGGACTTTCTATTCTTGCCCTAAGCTTACTCGGATTTATGTTTCTGTTGATTGATGGACACGTTTTGGGACCAAGGTTTTTTAAAATTAACAAAATAAGCACAACAAAAATATTTGATAAAGAATACCCCACAAACTTTAAAAATATAAAAGTAGATGCTAGTATCAGTGATATTTATTTCAAGAAGTCAAGTGATAACAACGTACGAGTAGTAGTTTTTGGAAAGAAAAAGGAGTTAAGAGTGGAAGAGGAAAATGAAGAACTATCTGTTCGTTTTCAAGAAAAACATTGTGTTGGCATATGCTTTAATAGGAAGAAGAATAAAGTAGAGGTATATTTACCAGAAAATTATCAGGGGAATATTGTAGTAAAAAATGATTATGGTGATATCAGAATAGACAGTTTTAAAAGATCAAATATCGAAGTAGAAGAAGATTGTGGAGATGTTTCTATTGCCAGTGGAAGAAAAGTAACCGTAAAAAATAATTATGGCGATATCAAAATAGGAGAAGCGAAATATGCAAACCTAAAAGAGTCTTGTGGAGATATTGAGATTAGAAAGGTAGACGATGTTATAGTAAAAAATAACTATGGAGATATTTCTATTAAAAAAGTGTTAAACTATATTGATGCGAAAGAAGACTGTGGAGATATTGAAATAGATTACCTATCCATTAATAAAGACTCCAGTATTAAAAACTCATTCGGAAGTATCGATATAGGCTCCACTAGCGAAATTTATATCGATGCCAAAACAGATTTAGGAGATGTAGATATAGAACGTAACTCACGTACTGCCAAGACCATATTAACAGTAAAAAATAATTGTGGAGATATTACAGTAGAAAATAATAACTAACCTAACAAAACTGTAATGTTATAAGAGCTGTTTTGAATGTATAATGAGATAAAGAAGGGAAGTTGTAATAATGCAGAAAGCAAAAGATTTTGGATTTTTAATCATCGGAATTATTCTAACTATTTTAGTAATTATTCTTTTTATTCCTATTATGCTAATCCGCTATGTTACAACACTAGCATCTTAAATATGATAAGAAAATGCAAAAGAAGCTAAATATAGAGAAAAATATTATAAAATGAAAAGAATAAATCTAATCTATGATTTGTCCTTTTCTATGATATAATAAAACAAAAAGAAGTAGGAGAAGCAGTATGAAAAGAAGAGATAAAATAAACTATTATTTAGATATGGCAGAAGTAGCACTAGAAAGATCTACTTGTATTAGAAGAAACTTTGGAGCAGTACTCGTTGCCAATGATGAGATTATTGCAACAGGATATAATGGTGCACCTAGAGGGAGAAAAAACTGTTGTGAAATGAAAGAGTGTATTAGAGAAAAACTAAAAGTGCCACGTGGAGAACGCTACGAACTATGTCGCAGTCTCCATGCAGAACAAAATGCGATTATTAGTACAGAAAGAAGTAAAATGTTGGGCGCTACTCTATATTTATGTGGAAAAAATTATGATGATGGAAGTTACATTGAAAACTCTAATCCTTGTTCAATGTGTAAAAGAACAATCATTAATGCAGGAATCAAAGATATCTATATTAGAGATACCAAGGAAAAATATAGACATATCTTAGTAAGTGACTATATAGAAAACGATGAATCAGTAGAAGGAATCAAAGGGTACTAAGTAAGCAATGATTCTAAATGTAAGTGGCAGAACAGACATTGTTGCCTTTTATGCAGAGTGGTTTATGACTCGTTATAAAAAAGGATATGTAGATGTTAGGAATCCCTTTAATAAAAACTTAGTCAGTAGAATATATTTTGAGGATGTCGATGCCATCCTTTTTTGTACGAAAAACCCTACTCCTATTTTAGAGTTTTTAAAAGAAATCAAAAAGCCCATCATTTTTCAAGTAACCTTAACACCATATAAAAAAGATATTGAACCAAATGTCCCAGATAAAAAAGAAATCATAGAATCCATCAAAAAAGTATCAGAGATTGTGGGAATAGAAAATCTATTTATTCGCTACGACCCCATTTTTTTAAGTCCTAAGTATAGTACCAATTATCACATAAAAGCATTTGATAAATTATGTAATCTTCTAGATGGTTATGTAAAAAATTGGATAGTCTCCTTTCTAGATGATTATAAAAATGTTAGAAAAAATGCGAATATACTACAATATAGAAAATTTATGGAAGACGACTATCAAAAAATAGGAGAGAATTTTAGTAAAAGTGCAAAAGAGCATCAGATGACAGTACAGACTTGTTTTGAAGAAAGAAATCTAGTAGAGTATGGTTTTAAAAAAGGAGAGTGTCTCTCTCACGAAATGGCTTTTCGCCTTACAGGTAAAACTTATAAAACATGGACTGCTAGAAAAGAGAAAAAATGTAACTGTGTTCAAATGGTAGATATCGGAGAATATAATTCTTGTAGTCATTTTTGTAAATATTGCTATGCCAACTTTT
>CAMNSB010000063.1 GCA_946554325.1 uncultured Mycoplasmatota bacterium | reverse complement strand
GTATCTATCGCTTTTTGTATACTCTCAAGGTGCCACATCAATTGTAACTCTACAAAACAAAAAAATAATTCCCTTCTAGCTACTTGAAAAAGAAAATAAAATATGGTATAAGTAAGTAGTATTAAAACAAGAGCGAAAGACGGAAATATAAGAAATTTTAAGAGAGCTTGTGGTAGGTGGAAACAAGTAAGGACTTCTATTTCAGATCACTTTCAAGTGTGCCTTATGGATAAGATAAGGACGGTAACGCGTTATAGTTTTAAGTGCATAAGTCTATGAATTAAGGTGGTACCGCGAGTAAACTCGTCCTTAAGAATAGGCTTTTATTTTGGAAAAAAAGAGGTGTTTATTTATATGTTATTACAAATTATTTTATTGATTGTTGGCTTTGTGATACTAATTAAGGGAGCAGATATCTTTGTAGATGGTGCTAGTGGTATTGCAAAAAATTTTAAAATATCAAAAATACTAATAGGACTTACGATTGTGGCCTTTGGAACTAGTGCTCCAGAGTTTGCTGTCAGTGTAAAATCATTACTTTCTGGTAGTGGAGATATTGTCTTTGGAAACGTAATTGGAAGTAATATTCTAAATATTCTATTAATACTAGGAGTATCTTCTTGCGTACACACCCTAACAGTAAAAAATAATACTGTAAAAAAAGAATTACCCATTACTTTATTATTTACAACATTAATATCCGTACTATTAAGCGATCATTTATTTGATAAAAACCTATCCAATGCCTTTACAAGAAGTGATGGAGTCGTTTTATTACTATTTTTCCTAGTCTTTATTTACTATTTAATTTCTATGATGCGAAAAAAAGTAGAAGTAGAAGAAAACGAGGAAATCATGAAACTACCCAAAGCTCTTATTTTTACAGTAGTAGGAATCGTTGCTATTGTACTAGGAAGTAATCTAGTAGTAGAAGAAGCCTCCCTACTTGCAAAAGAAATAGGAATTAGTGAGCGAATGATCAGTTTAACTATCATTGCCCTTGGAACATCTCTTCCTGAACTAGTAACGAGTACAGTAGCAACAAAAAAGGGAGAGTATGATATTGCAATAGGAAATGTCGTTGGAAGTAATATATTTAATATTGGTATTGTAATTGGACTTCCTATTGCCTTATTTGGTGGAGTAAATAACCTAACATTTAATATGATTGACCTAATCGTAATGATTATCAGTGCTCTTTTACTATTCCTATTTTCCTTTAGAGATTATAGAATTAGTAGAAAAGAAGGAATCAGCTTTTTAGTTCTTTTTATCATCTATTATAGTTATGTTATTTTTGGATAAAGAAAGAAGGTAAAATATGAAATTTGAAAAATTAGAAACTGGAAAAATTCAAGAAATAGAAAATAAGTATACAAAAAAATGGAAAGAGATGGACATCTTATCAAAATGTATAGACGAAAAAAAAGAAAACTTTGTCTTTTATGATGGTCCGATCTATGCAAATGCTCGACCTGGAATTCACCATGTATTTGCTAAAACGATAAAAGATTCATTCTGTAAGTTTAAAACAATGCAAGGCTATAGAGTATTAAGAAAAATAGGGCTAGATACACATGGCTTACCTATTGAAGTAAATGTTGAAAAAAAGTTAGGATTTAAAACAAAAGCAGATATTGAAAAACTAGGAATAGAAAAGTTTTGTGAAGAATGCAAAAAGGAGACTGCAACGAATATTGACGAAGTAAAAAAAGTAACAGATATGATGGGACAATTTATTGATTGTGAGACCCCTTATGTTACTTGTAGTAATGAATATATCGAATCAGAATGGTGGATAGTAAATGAACTAAATAAAAAGGGACTAATCTATCATGGCAATAAAGTACTACCATACTGTCCAAGATGTGGAACAGAACTAGCCTCACATGAAGTATCTCAAGGTTATAAAGAAGTATCAGTAAACACCGTCATTGTTCCCTTTAAGTTAGTAGGAGAAGACACTTTTGTTTTAGTATGGACAACAACTCCTTGGACATTAATAGCAAATGTAGCACTATGTGTAAATCCAGAGCTAGAATATGTAAAAGTATCTAGTAAAGGTTTTCAGTTCATCGTAGCAAAAGATCTAGTAGCAAACGTTTTAGGAGAAGAATATGAAATTTTAAAAACATACAAAGGAAAAGAATTAAAGGGATTAAAATATGAACAATTAATGCCCTTTATAGAAGTAGAGGAAAAAGCATTTGAAATTCTTGCTGATAACTATGTAACAGCAACCGATGGTACAGGAATTGTTCATATTGCTCCAGCTTATGGTGTAGACGATAATAGAGTAGCACACGAAGCAGGTCTTGCTTTCATAAACCCTGTAGGAAAAGACGGAAGATACTTAGAGGGTCCATGGAAGGGACGCGTAGTAACAGAACAAGAACTAGAAGTAGATATTATTAAATATTTAAAACAAGAAGATAAACTGTTCAAAAAAATTAAAATGACACATGACTACCCACATTGTTGGAGATGTAAAGAACCGCTAATTTACTACGCAAAACCAGCTTGGTATGTGAAAAATACATCATATAAAGATGAAATTATCAAAGAAAATCAAAAAATTCATTGGTATCCAAGCCATGTCGGAGAAAAACGGTTTAATAATTGGCTTGAAAATATGATTGACTGGGGAATTTCTAGAAATAGATATTGGGGATGTCCCTTGCCGATTTGGACATGTGACTGTGGTCATTTTGAAACAATAGCATCCCGTGAAGAATTAAAAGAAAAGGCATTAGAAAAAATAGATATAGAAACACTAGAACTACATAGACCATATGTAGATAATATTCATATCAAATGTCCGAAATGTGATCATACTATGACAAGAGTGCAAGATGTATTAGACGTTTGGTTTGACTCAGGAGCAATGCCTTATGCACAATATCACTACCCATTTGAAAATAAAGAATTATTTGCCTCTCAATTTCCAGCAGACTTCATTGCAGAAGGTGTAGATCAAACACGTGGTTGGTTTTATGTTCTTTTAGTTTTATCTACTCTAATTAGTGGTAAATCCAGTTTCAAAAATGTAGTAGTAAACGATATGATGCTAGATGCACATGGCAAGAAAATGAGTAAATCAGTAGGGAATATTATCAATCCAACAGAAATCATGACAGAGTTTGGGGCAGACACCATTCGTTTCTATATGCTATACACCTCTCCCGTCTGGACTCCATTAAAATTTGATGTAGCAGGGGTAAAAGAAGTTTATTCTAAATATATATCAACATTTAAAAATGCTTATTCTTTCTTCGAAATGTATGCAAATGCCGATCATATTGATCCAAGAGAATATCATATCAAAGTAGAAGACAGAGAGTTAATTGATAGATGGCTAATCTCAAAACTAAATAAACTAGTAAAAGAAGTAACAATAGCCTTAGAAGAATATGACTTAAATAAAGCAACCAAACTAATTGTTCCTTTCTTAAATGATGATTTATCGAACTGGTATATTAGAAGTAATCGAAGAAGATTCTGGGACTCTGACTTAACAAAGAGTAAAAAGAGTGTTTATCTAACGACTTATGAAATATTAGTAACACTATGCAAATTATGTGCACCAATCACACCGTTCTTAACAGAAGAAATCTATCAAAAACTAACAAGTGAAGAGTCAGTTCACTTAGCAGAATATCCAAAAGCAGATGAAAATCTAATAAATGACGAAGTAGAAAAACAAATGGATCTAATCCGTGATATCTGTTCCCTTGGACGCTTTGCAAGGGAAGAGGCTAAAATCAAAGTACGCCAACCAATAAGAAAATTAATTCTTGCGAAAAGTAGTGAAGAAACAATTGGAAATCTTCTTCCAATCATCAAAGAAGAATTGAATGTAAAAGAAGTAGAATTCAAAGAAGATATGAGTGAGTATCTAGACTATATTGTAAAACCAAACTTTAAAATACTTGGAAAAACATTAGGACCAAAAATCAAACAATTACAAAAAATATTAGAACAACTACCAAAAGAAGAAGTCAAAAGTTTACAAGAAGAATCTATTACGATAAACCTAGAGGGAGAAGACTTTATCCTAACAAAAGATATGGTTTTAATTACACTAAAACAGAAAGAAGGCTATACAGCAAGTAGTGATAGTAAAACGTGTGTTGTACTAGATACAAAACTAACAGATGAATTAATAGAAGAAGGCTTATCACGCGAATTTGTTCGTAATGTGCAGTCACAAAGAAAAGAAAAAGACTTTGAAATTACAGATCATATTACTATCTATTATAATGCAGAAGATAGTAAGATAGACGAAATGATAAGTCATTATGAAGACTATATCAAAGAAGAAACACTTGCGAATAAAATAGTAAAAAAAGAACTACATTCAGAAAGTATTGCTTTAAATGATAAAATAGTAAAAATAGAAGTAGAACAAAATAATAAAGGGTAGTCAGAATAAAAGACTTCCCTTTTTTCTATTTATGTCTAATTTTATAATACCTTTGTTTTTCACTTGTACATTCTTCTTACTTTTATTATAATTAGATTAGAAAGTAGAGGAAAATAGAATGGATACGAAAAAAGAAAATTGGCTAAAGAAACATAAGATGGGAGTGTTTGTTGGTGTAAGTGCAGTACTTATGTTAGTGGGTCTATCTTATGCATGGTTACAATTAACGCTTAGAGGTACGAAAGAATTAACCATTCTAACGGCAGGAAGTTTGGAGTTAGAACTAGATGATACGATGGCAGGAGGTATTTCATTTCTTGATGCTGTGCCTGTCAGTAATGAAGAAGGTCTTTCTCAAGAGGGTTATACTTTTACGTTAGAAAATAAAGGAAATGTAATGAGTGATTATACGATTTATTTAGATGATTTAGATTTAGCAGAGGGACAGAATAGAATGAGTGACTCCTTCATTAAGTATCAGCTTGTCAAAAACGATAATGAAGTGGATTTACAACTTTTAGATAAGACTGGAACTGTTCCAAATCGTGTACTAGAGTCTGGAACTATCGCTCCGAAAACAAAGTATACCTATGTTTTAAAAATGTGGATAGATGAAAATGCTACTAATGAAGTAATGGGAACAATGTTTAAAGGACAACTAAGGATAGAAGCAATGCAGAATGTTCCCAAAACTTTATATACTGAAATAGCCAAAAATGCAGTACTAGATAATATCCAAAGTGAGTTTGTAACAGCAAGTACAGGAATTGATTTTAGTAATGTATCATCAGATACAAATGGAAGAGGAGTATATACATTTTCATCTACCAAAGATGAAAAGTTTCCAGTGCATTATTATAGAGGGGCAGTAGAGAATAACAATGTCAAGTTTGCGAAACTATGCTGGAAGATAGTTAGAACTACTGAAACAGGAGGAGTAAAACTAATCTATAATGGAAGTCCAGATGCAAATGGACAGTGTACCAATATAACAGGAGAGGCAACACAGATAGGAACAAGTAAATTTAATGAAGCTAATAATGCACTAGAATATGTAGGCTATATGGTGAATAATGAAAGTGATTCTACTATCAAAGGAGTCATTGATACATGGTATCAAAGTAATATGACAGCATATACTGAAAAGTTAGAGGATGCTATTTGGTGTAACGATCGAAGTTCTAGAGTAGATGGAAGTACTACTTATTTTGGAGCTTATGATAGAACTATTAGATCGCATAGTCCAAGTTTAAGCTGTGTAAATGATATAGATAAATTTACAGTGGATAGTAAAAATGGAAACGGATTATTAACCTATCCAGTAGCCCTTCTAACAATAGATGAAATTAGGTTAGCAGGAGGAAAAAATGTTGATAATTTAAGTTATTATTTATATACAAATCAAGATTGGTGGACTTTGTCGCCGTCTTATTTCGAGGGCAACTATGCTAGTGGTCTTATTGTTAACTCTTATGGTAACATGATTGGCAATATAATAGGTGCTCAGCGTAGCGTCCGACCCACGTTGGTCCTTAAACCTGGGACTAAAATCACATCAGGAGATGGAAGTATGAATAGTCCATTTGTGGTTAGTTGAGGAAGTCAAAAAGTCCCAATCTTTCAGTCTTCCACAAAACCATTTCGTGAAGAAGTATAAATGTTAATATAGAAAGTCATAAAAATATCAAAGCTAAAAAGTTATAACTAAGAAGCATTTATGACTTCTTTTTTGTTATACTTATAAAGCATAAAATAAAGGTGGGTAAGCATGCAAAGTTTTTATATAAATTTCACTTTTACTTGCCGATTATCAATAGACCATGATAAAATAAAACTTGTAAAGAACTAGACTAGAAAGGAAAGTAGTGTATGAAGTACCTAGAAATCATAATTAGTATTTATATTCTAATCATAGTACTAATGATTTTCTATCAAATAATATGTGGTCTTAAGAGTAAATATTTAAAAAAGAAAGAAGTAAGAACAAAACGAAAATTTCAAGAAATGATAGAAAAAGAGATGAAGCATCTAAAAGTAAATACGATTGCTAGTAATACCCATCTAAGTAATTTAGAAAAAATTTTAAATAATACGAAAAATTTAATCATCTTTGAAAATGTATTAACAGAAAAAAAGAAGAAAAATAGCAAGCTAGTAGAAGAGTATTGCAAAAGTATTGCCAGTACCTTTCAATATTTATCGATTACTTATCGAAAGAAAAATTCTCTAGAAAAAGCATATTTTACCTATGTTTTAGCACTATTTCCAGAGTTAATTGAAAATAAAGATGACTCCATTCGCTTTGCTATGATGCACTTTGTAATGGATAAATCAGTTTATTGTCGTGAAAATGCTATGTTATTTTTTTATAAGAAAAATAGCGAAAAACTAATTGCCAATTCCTTAAAGAAAATGAGTAGCAGAAACCTTTATTATAGCCCCACATTATTAGCAGATGACTTGTTAAATTTTACTGGCAATAAACATGATCTTTCCCTTCTATTATTACAAGAATTTGATAAACTAAATGCAAATTTTCAATTGGGTGTAATGAATTATTTAAGATTTAGTGAGGAAGACTTTAAAGAAGAAATATACAAAAAATGGAATAATAAAAAATATAATAAGGAAGTACGGCTTGCAATCATTCGTTACTTTGCCACCCACAAATATGACAAATTTCAAGAAGAATTATGGAACTTAACAGAAGATAAAGAAAGAAACAAATATGAATACCGATTAGTAGCATCCTTTGCCTTGGCATCATACGATAATAAAAAATCAAGAGAAGCTTTAATAGATTGTTTGAGCGATGTCAACTATTATGTAAGAAAAAATGCAGCGATCGCCTTATCCAGAATGAAACTAACACCTACTGATTTAGAAAAAATAGAAAAATTAGAAGATCCATATGCAAAAGACATGATAACATATGTCCTATCCCAAAGAGAAAAGAAAGCAAATAGAAAGGATTGTAAATCATTATGAGAGAACTACTAATAAATCATAAAGACATCTTATATATATTCATTTTAATATTTATAATATATATAATAGTAGTATCCATCTATTTTATAATCATTTCTTTTCTTAGAATTAGAAAAATAGCAAAACAAAAAAGTCGTCTTAATCTAAGAAACCGACTAAACCATGAATATTATGTTCCAGTATCTATCATCATACCAACACATAACCAGGAAAAGGAAGTAATAAAAACAATGAATTCTCTTTTGAAATTAAATTATCATTTATATGAAATCATTGTAGTAGATGATAATTCTCTAGATAATACGATAAAGTCTCTTATAAAAAAGTTTGACCTTCATCTAGTAGATAGACCGATTAGAAGAGTATTAGAAACAGAAGCAGTATTAGAAGTTTATCAAACTAGCAATCAGAAAATAAAAATAACGGTGGTAAAAAAAGAACAGGGAGGAAAAAAAGATGCCTTAAATGTAGGACTAAATATAGCGGATTTTCCATATGTTCTACCATTAAATCCATCTTCTATTCTATTACCAAATACGCTTGAAAATTTAGTATGTCCTATACTAGAAGATGATAAGATAGTACTAACAAAAGGATTAACCAAATTAAAAGATAAGAAAAGCATCTTGGCATTAAGTAAAATCTTATCTGATAATAGATCTTATCACATCAAAGATGATAGTACGACTACCTCTAATTTTCTTTTAATAAAAAGAGAAGTAGCATTAGAAGTAGGGGGATACGATTTAATAGGAGAAAATTTTGAATTAGAAAGAAAGATAGAAAAATATTTGAAAGGTGAAAAGAAAAGTACAGATATAAAAGAGGCAATGAATGCGATATTATATTTAGATACCCCTTTTAGCATAAAGACATTTTATAAAGGCAGAAAACAAAATGCCAAAGGACTTTTACGTAACTTTTTCAAATATAGAAAAGAAAATATTTTAAAGACATTATATTCACTATTTTATGAAATACTATCTGTTCTTATTTTGTTAATAGGTCTAACATCTATGATATTAATGACCCTCTATCATACATCAGATATCACAGTAGTATGGGCTTTTCTCTTTGTTTATTTGCTACTAAAGTTATCATTAACATCTGCACTTTATATGGAAATGCTTAGATTAGAAGAAGAAAAAATATCCTTAGGAAAGATAATTAAATTATATATTGCCTCTTTCCTAGAAGTAAGTATTTTAAAATTTATAAGCGAATTTGTTAAAATATTTGCACCTTTCCAAATAGAGGAAGATTAAGATAAATTACAAATGTTCATAGTACAGTTACGGCTTCTTTCTTTATTGTTATAAAAATGATTAAAAAATAGCAAACTTGCAAATTGAAAATATTTATATTTATGAAAACTAGAAATTGGTCTTAGGAAAAAGACTTTTTCTAGTATTTTTTTGTTCTGAATT
>CAMNSB010000062.1 GCA_946554325.1 uncultured Mycoplasmatota bacterium | reverse complement strand
TAAATTCCTGGAATTACTTTTCCTTCTTCTTTTAATTTGTCTCTAATCTTAATTAATTCACTCATACTTTTTGGCACGCTTATACCTTCTTTCCTTCTTGTTTTTCGCAAGTGTACTAAAAAGAAAAAGGAAATGCAAATGGTACTTTTCATAAATTCAAGGCAAAAAATACTAGAAAATATCTTTTTCTAAGACAAATTTCTAGTATTGTATTTCAAATCATAGGGAATAAACAAATTTCCCTTATTCCAAATTTTTTTGTAATTCTTTTAAAGTCATAACAAACTCATTCGTTTTTCGAATCTCATCATCAAATTTTTGAAGAGTCGCCGTATTTTCAAGTTCTAAATCAGTCTGTTTTCCTTCAATTCCATAAATCGGTGAAATCACAGGACTGCTCTTAAAGGTATGTGGTGCTTGATAAGCACTAGGCTCTGAAATAGAATCATCAAGGTCAAGAGAAGTTTGCATAATCTGAGGTTCACTACTAGGAATAACTTCTTCTTTGCTAGGAGTAACAGGAGTCTCTTCCTGGCTTTCATCAAGAACAACACTACTTTCTTTCATTGATTTCATTCTTGCCTCTAAATCTTGTAAAGTAATAGGTTCATTACCTTCATCCTGATACTGGGTCACTTCATTTTTCTCATAAAGCATATCCCCTTTAGCAAGTAACTCATCTAAACTAATAATAGCATTTTCTTCTTGTTCTGCTTCAAACTCAGTAAGTTCAATATTAACAACTGTCTCCTCTGCTTTTCTAAGTTCTTCTGTTAATTTCTCAAGTTCTGCTTGTGCCACTTCCTTCTCAGGTTCGACACTTTCATACTGAATCTCTTCTGAAGCAACTGGTTCTTCTATAATTTCTTCAATACTCTTTATCTCTTCTACTTTCGCACTAGTAGGAGCAACTTCCAAAACTTCTGGAACAATAGCAACAGGTATAATAGCATCAACAGAAGGAACTTCTGGTTCTATAGAAGTCTCATTTTTTTCCATAGAAATTACCATTTCTTCTTTCACCTCAGGCTGTTGATCCTCTATTTCTTTTATCTCTTCTACAAGTCGATTCAACTCTTGTGTATTATGCCTTTGATTACGTTTTGCATAAGTCTTTTGTGCAATATAAACTAAAAAGCCCAAAAGAATACTAAAAATAGTAATCGCATAAACCACCATAATTTCCTCTGACATTAAAAACATTTTTAAATCCGACATTTTATCACCTCTACTACTCGTCTATTGTAATCATATCACATGAAAACCAATCAGAAAATATTCATTACCTACTTTATCAAATAATTTACAAAAATTTACATCGAACATATTTACAATATTTTACATTTCTCTTTTCTATTCTCTTCTACATTCATCATACCACATTTTTTACCCATTGAAACAATTTTTTTCAAAAAAAAAAGAAATTTTCATCCAAACTTCTTCTTTTGTAAAGTAATTTTTTCTGCATCACTTTTCTTTCTTGCTTTCTCCGCTTCCTCTCTTCTCATCATAAATTCTTGATAAGAAGAAAGAATAGTTGCCCCTTCTATCACACAATGAGGAACCTTTGAAGCAACGGAAGTATCTAAATACACATAACAACCAGTCAAACTAGTTCCACCATCAAACAACCCATAATTATAATGATTTAAATTTAAATAAATATGCGCTGATGTATTGGTTAAATTAGCACACCTAATATCAACGCCACCAAAATCATATCCTGCTAAATCGAGTCCCTCTACATTAGTTCCCCAAAAACTACGACCATGAACAAGCTGTGGATCAATAGAAGCATTCGTATTTTTCAAATTAGCAAACTTAATTATAGTATTTTCAAAGGAAGCATCCGACAAATCCAAACCTTCTAAGTCACAACCTGATAAATCCTTATTATAAACTCTTTGAGGATCAATATGAGCATTTGTACCTTCTAAACTAATTCCCTTAATAAAACAATCTGTAAAATCAACTTTACTAAAATCTAGACCCTCAAAATTACAATGAAAAAGACTCTTTTCCTGAACTTTTTGAGGATTAATATGAGCATTAGTACCCCGTAAATTAAGACCCGCAACACTCATCTTATCAAAACAAACAAGACTAAGGTCTTCCCCTTCAAAATCCACACGATATTTAAACTCTCTTTGTAGAACAAACTCTTCTGTTGCCTCACGAACCATCTTTCTAGTTTTAAAATATTCTTTTACTCGAATCATAAAAGGTTTAGAAACCTCTACAACTTCTTCATGATTATCTACCACTTCAATATCAGTATAATCATCACAAACTATATTTTGTAAAACTTTCTCTAACTCAATAGGATCACTTAGTAACCTTGGATAATGTTTCTCTAAGTAGTAAGTAATACTATCTCGTAAATAAGGATATTTCTCTAAATGACGATATTGTTCTAAATACTCATAATTTTCTTTATTATACTCTCTCATAATCTTTTTAAACACCAAATCATAATATTTATGAACAATAAGTTCCTGAGTAGAAATAGAAGAAAATTTCTCAACCAATTTATGATCCACTACTTCATGAAGCTTATCAAACACTTCATCTATATCTTCATGATAATCCCATGTTTTAGTAGCATGCATCAAATCTAAAAATAAAATATGACTCTGAAAATCAAACTCCAAACTCGAAAGATCAACAGATAGTTGCATCTCACTATTTCCATTTATAGAAAGCAAAGCCTCTCTATTTTCTTCTTCCCTGTTTTTATGATTCTCATACTTTTCTATACATAGAGATAACTCATCACAATAAGAAGAAACATCAATATCATAATCTTTAAACTCCAAAAACATATCACGAAACCATTTAATTTTATTAAGATTATCAATCTGTAACATAGTATTATCCCCCAATTTAGCAACTATTATAACATACTTATCTTTACTTATAAAGACTTATTTTTTATCATATACTGAACTATAAAACAGGAGGTACTATGAAAGAGAAATTTATCAAATCAACGCTAATTCTACTAATCGGAGGTTTTCTAACAAAACTTCTTGGAATGATTATAAAAATTATCATGAGCAGATTAATTGGAACAGAAGGATTAGGTCTTTATATGATGATTCTTCCAACCTTCTCCCTTTTTATTGGCATTAGCCAATTTGGACTTCCCATTGCTCTTTCCAAATTAATTGCCGAAGATACCAAAAATAATAAAAGACTATTTTTCTCCATCATTCCTATTACATTAATTGTCAATATAGTCTTAATTATTTTTATTATCCTCTTATCCCCCATTCTATCTAATAAACTATTACATAATCCTGATACTTACTATGGTATCTTAGCAATTGCACTAGTAATACCCTTCACTAGCATCTCAAGTATTTGCAGAAGCTACTTTTTTGGAAAAGAAAGAATGATGCCTCATGTAATTTCTAATCTACTAGAAGATGTGGTACGACTACTCCTCATGATTTTAGGAATCCCACTTGTAATAGAAAAAGGAATTAAATATGCCGTATGCTTTATTATTTTATCAAATGTAGTAAGTGAACTAGCATCTATCCTTGTCTTATTTCTCTTCCTACCAAAAAATGTAAAAATTAAAAAAAGTGATTTATATCCTAGCAAAAAATATATAAAAGAAAGCTTACAAGTAGGACTACCCAACACAACAGGAAGACTAATTGGAAGTATTGGATATTTTCTAGAACCTATTATTTTAACAAGTGTCTTAATCCTAGTAGGATATAAAAGTTCTTATATTACAACCGAATATGGTATTTTATCTGGTTATGTAATGCCCCTTTTATTACTACCTTCCTTTTTTACGATGGCTCTATCACAAGCACTTCTTCCAGTCGTATCTCGCCTTTATGTCAAAAAAGATAAAAAGGGTGTAAAAAGAAAAATCAAACAAGCAATTACTCTATCTCTTCTACTAGGAGTACCTGTTACCATTCTTTTTATTCTATTCCCAAGTTTTTTCTTAAAAATCGTCTATCATACCACAGAAGGAACAACATACATGCAAATACTTGCCCCCATTTGTCTTTTTCAATATATACAAGCCCCTCTTTCTTCATCCCTTGATGCCATGGGAAAAAGTAAAGATGCCATGGTAGCATCCCTTCTTGGAATGATTACAAGAACGACTCTTCTATTTCTACTTTCTCTTTTAAAAATTGGCATTTGGGGCCTAATTATAGCAATTGGCATCAATGTAGTAATAGTAACCATGCACAACATAAAAAAAGTAAGAGAAGCTCTTAGCTAATCTTAGTAAACCTCTTCTGATATACCTTTTGCTCTACTTTCTTTATATTTTCATAAGTCTCAAAGAAACTATCTGGTAAACACCTAAAATCTTCTTCTCCATAAATCCAAGCTGTACGATTTTTAATTTGAGAAAGATCTGGTTTTTCTGCTTTAAAACCCATATAGCAATTTTTAAAAGCATCATCTATCCTTTGGTATTCCTCAGGATGATTAGAAAAATAAACACGATAGTAAACCATTCCGAAATATTCTAAAATATGAGAAACTCTACGTTCTACAGTAGAAGGGGCAAGTTGATACTCTTCTGCAATAGTAGAAAACGGAATATCATAAATAACAAAGTCTTTTACAAAATTACAATTTCTATTTTTAAGACCAGACCGACCTACAACACTTACCGCATTTAATTTACTAATTTCTTCGTTTAGAAAATCAGAAACAAAACACTCCTCATCTATAGTAGTAGAAAGACAAATATCATCTTGATAATCTAAAATATTCTCCATATCAATAGCACATCTAGCCTTCTCTCTTTCTACATTTCCTTTTAACTCCTCGAAAACAGTTTCTCTATCTTTCCCTCTATTAATAAGAACTGTTTCAAAGCAAGTCTGCACAATATCAGAAATAGAAACTCTCTCATCTTCTGCTATCCCATCAAGAACACTTTGAATAAGTAAAATCTCATCTTCTGTAAAGATTTCTCTAACTTCACTTAAATATTTTTCTAACATAATATTCCCCCATTTCGCCTCATAATATAACATAGAAAAAGGAAAAACACAAATCTTCACATGCCTTTCACATTTATTGTATAATATAGACTGTGGAGGGAAAATATGAAAATATTAGTAGTAGATGATGAAACAAGGATTCAAGATGTTTTAAAAGAATACTGTAAAATGGAAAACTTCGATGTCTTCTTTGCAAATAATGGCGAAGAAGCCCTAAAGCTATTAAACAAAAATCAGTATGACATCATGGTCTTAGATATTATGATGCCAAAAATGGATGGTTTTGAAGTATTAAAATTATTACCAAAAGAAAAGAAAATTCCAACTATTATTTTATCAGCAAGAAGTGATGAATATGATAAATTACAAGGATTTGATTTAGATATTGATGATTATTTAACAAAACCATTTTCTCCTAAAGAATTAATGGCAAGAATAAAAGCCATTACCAAAAGAAACCAAACTAGAAAAAAAGAAAAATATATCTATCAAACATTAGAGATAGACTATGATGGACATGTTGTAAAAATAGATAATAAAAAAATAAATCTAACACCAAAAGAATATGACATTCTAGTATATCTAGTAGAAAACAAAAACATTGCCATATCTCGTGAACAATTACTATCTACCATTTGGGGTTATGACTTTTTTGGTGATGATAGAACAATAGACACCCATATCAAAATGCTACGTAATAATTTAGGGAAATATCGTGATTTTATTATTACTGTTCGAGGATTAGGATATAAATATAGTGATGAAGAAAACTAGCCTAAAAATAGAAATATGGAAATATTTAGCCCTATTTTCTTTATTCATTTTAGTATTTTTATGGATCTTCCAAATCCTTTTTTTAAAGCATTATTATGAATGGGTAAAAACAAAAGAAATTAAACAAGTAGGATATATTCTAAAAAGAAATAAAGACAAAGAAAATTTAAGTCAAATGATTGATAGCTTATCATATGAAAAAGAACTTTGTATAGAAATCATGGATCAAGAAGGAAATTATCTATCTACATCATCTATAATAAGTAGAGGGTGTACAATTAAAAATAATGATCAACTCTCTTATAAAGCAGATTTTATTTTAAGTGGAAGAAATAAGCAGACATATGAACTTCTAAATCCTAAATTTCAAAATAAAACATTAAGTTATGCTCTAAAATTAGATGATACAAGATATGCTTTTATTAATACTTCCCTAGATCCTATGGACTCTACTACAAATATTTTAAAAAACCAACTAATCTATGTAACACTCATTGTTTTAATATTATCATTTTTAAGTGCTTATTTTATTTCTAAAAGAATTTCAAAACCAATAGAGATCATAAATGATCAAGCAAAACTACTTTCTAGAGGAAAATATGATATATCTTTCGAACTTGAGGAAAATATTGAAGAAATAAATAGTCTAACAGCAACTCTAAATCATATGAAAGAAGAGCTTTCTAAAACAGAAAGGCTACAAAGAGATTTAATGGCTAATGTATCTCATGATCTAAAAACACCTTTAACAATGATCAAAGCATATGCAGAAATGACAAGAGATCTAAAACAAAGTAGAGAAAAACAAGAAGAAAATATGAATATTATCACAGAAGAGGTAGATAGATTAACTCTTTTAGTAAACGATATCTTATCTCTTTCCAAAATGCAAGCAAAGGTAGAGGAATTAAAAATAGAGAAATTTAATTTAACAGAATTAATAGAAAATATTTTAAAAAGATATGAATATTTAAAAGAACAAGAGGGCTATAAATTCATTTTACTACAAAAAGAAAAAGTAATCATTAGTGCAGATAAGAAAAAGATAGAGCAAGTAATGTACAATTTAATAAATAATGCAATTAATTATGTAGGAGAAGATAAAAAGGTTACAATTAACTTAGAAATAGAAAAAGAAAAAGTATTAGTAAAGGTAATAGATACAGGTAAAGGAATCAGTCCAAAAGATATTCCCTATATTTGGGATAAGTATTATAAGGATAGTAAAAAACACAAGCGTGATAGTATTGGAACAGGTCTAGGTCTTTCTATTGTAAAGAATATATTAAAGTTACATCACTTTGAATATGGTGTAAAATCAGTCAAAAAAAAGGGAACTACTTTCTACTTTATCATTCCAAAAGATAAAGAAGAGTAATTCTCTTTTATTTAATTTCATATGGCCTATTGTAACTTCCATTTCCACTTATAAATTTTGTATTAGGGGCTAAAGATATACTAGGACGGACGCCATAAGAACTATCCACAAAACTGGAATAAAAATTAGAACTAGAACTTAAAAAATAATAAGAAGTAATTTTATCACCAAAGTGAGATGGTGATAAAGTCCACCAATTTTCATTTGTATATAAATAATAATTAGAATTAATACTATTTCCTTTTCCACCTGCTAATATAACTTCATCTCCTGTTAAGAGTGCCACTGGATAGGTTAATAAGCCATTTCCATTTGTATCCTTTACTGTAAATTTATCTGCGTCATTTATACAATCTAAACTTGGTATATGTGTTGTATAAACTCTATCGTTTGTTCCAAAATAAGTATACCCACTTTCTTTTTTCACAACACTTCGATCATTACACCATATTGTATCTTCTAACTTTTTTGTATAACTCATCATTTTTTCCTGATACCAATTATCTATTACACTCTTAATCGTAGAGTCTGTAGTATTATTATTTACCATATATCCAACAGATTCCATAGAAGCAGAATCCTTGCTAAACTGCCTTTCTTTTATTTGGGTAAAATCACCTGTTGTATGGTTACATTGTCCTTCTGAGTCTGGACTTCCGTTATAAATAAGTTTTACCCCTCCAGTCTCAGTAGTTCTTACTATCTTCCAACAGAATCCTGCAAATTTTACATTATTATTCTTAACATCTCCTCTATAATAATGCACTGGAAATGTATCATCTTTGGTAGAGGAAAAAGTATAGACTCCTTTTCCATTAGTATCAGAAGAAATACTTCCAAAGTCTATTCCTGTAGTCGCAGTTACAAATTCACTTTGGATATTATCTAGTACTGCACTTTTGGCAATTTCTGCATATAATGATTTTCCTACTTCTTGCATTGCGTCTATCCTTAGTTGTCCTTTAAAAATAGTCTCCATTACTTCATTGGTAGCATTTTCATCTATCCACATTTTTAAAACATATGTGTATTTTGATTTTGGAGCAATGGTTCCACTTTCTAGTATTCGATTTGGAACAGTTCCAATTTTGTCTAATAGTTGTAAATCCACTTCACTACCATCTTTTGTAAGCTGATATTTAATGAAAGAGTCCTTCATTCTATTCTGTCCTTCTGCTAGATCTAAATCATCTAAATAAATCGTGTAATCACTGGTTACATTTCCTTTGTTTTCAAGAGTAAAAGTATAACCTTCTTGAGAAAGTCCTTCTTCGTTACTGACAGGCACTGCTTCCGTAAAAGAAATACCTCCTGCCATCGTATCATCTAGTTCTAACTCCAAACTTCCTGCAGTTAAAATTGTTAACTCTTTGGTACCTCTAAGTGTTATTTGTAACCATGCAAAAGAGAGTCCAATTGCCATGATAATTGCACTGATTGTAACTATGATTCCCATTTTATGTTTCTTTATGAACTCTTGCATAGTTTCATTCCTTTTCTCTTTTATTTTCCCCTTTTTTATATGCATTATCCACTCTATTTTTCATCATAAAGGAAGATACTTTATGACCTATGTAAATTACCAGTTTTCTATTCTTTTCTATAATAAGCATACAACAATCCGACATCTTTATCAATAAAAATTGTATCTATTTGTCGTAAAGAGATTAATTATTTGATAATTTATTTGTTATTCATAGTCAAATATTTGTCAGA
>CAMNSB010000061.1 GCA_946554325.1 uncultured Mycoplasmatota bacterium | reverse complement strand
TTTATAATGGTTGGAGAGATTTATCTATTTTAAAAGTGTTTAAGTTCCGTGTTTTTGATAGTACTCTTTTTTTGCAAAAATAGTTGACTTGCGAACAAACGTATTATATACTATAAATACTTTCGTTTTGAATGGAAAAGTTTGATATAATAGAAATAGTGGAGGTAGAATATGATAGAGGATTATTTAAAAGACGATACTATTATAATTACTTCTTCTTCTAATAAAATGGAAATTTTGGAAAGTATTTCTAGGAAAGATAAATTTTTTAATATCAAGTTTATGACTAAAGAGGAGTTTTTTTCGGAGTACTTTTTTTCTTATGATGAGAGAGCTTATGTTTATTTGCAAGATAAGTATTATTATCATTTAGATGTTTGTAAGATTTATCTTAAAAATTTATATTTTATAGAAGATAAGAATTATAAAAATGAAAAGTTACAGAAATTAAAAGCATTAAAAGAAGAGTTAGAGGAGCAGGGACTACTTTTGACTCATCCATTTTTCCGACGTTTTTTGAAAAATAAAAAAATTATTGTTTATCAATATGGAATGTTAGAAAAGTATGAAAAAGAAGTTCTTGAAAGTTTGGGTGCTTTATTTTTGGTGGATGATGGGAAATACGAACTGCCTAAAGTAATGATGCGGGCTAAAAGTATGGAAGATGAAGTGGTGTATGTAGCCTCTACTATTTGTTCTTTAATCTCTAATGGAGTGGATGTTTCTCATATTCATTTAGTTCATGTTACTGATGATTACTTTTATTCATTAAAAAGAATTTTTTCTTATTTTCAAATTCCACTTCAAAATATTACTACTAGCTCTCTTTTTGGAACTGAAGTTGTTTCTAGGTACTTGACGACAGGAGAGATTTGTTTAGAAGATACTTCCTCTATTAATAAACAGTTCGTACAAGTTGTTAATTCTCTTTCCTATTTAGAAGAGGGGGAGAGTAAGAAAAATATTCTTATAGATAAGTTAAAACATACTAGTATTTCTTTAGAAAAATTAGATAGAGTGGTTTCTATTTCTAGTCTTTTAGATATTTTTACAGAAGATGATCATGTTTTCTTAATGGGGGCTAATCAGGATTTGTTTCCGAAGCTTTATGTGGATGATGATTATATCTTAGATAAAGAAAAGAGTGAAGTTTCTCTTTATACTACTGATTATAAAAATAAAATGGTTAAAGAAGAAAGTACTCGTTTATTAAAAAGAATTCCTCATCTTTATTTAAGTTATAAATTAGAAAGTGCATTTGGAACTTTTTATCCTTCTCATTTTCTTACTACTCTTGGTATTAAGGATTTGGATATTTGTAATGAAAATTATCATTATTCTCATTCTTATAATAAACTTTTGCTTGCTGAGGGGTTAGATGATTATTACAAGTTTGGAGTAGTACAACCGGCTCTTTCTCATTTATACGAAACATATCGAGATATTCCTTATCATACTTATGATTCTTCTTTTACAGGAGTGGATAAAAAAAGATTAAAAGAATACTTGCAACCAGTACTAAAACTTTCTTATACTCATTTACAAAATTATTATTTATGTGGGTTTAAGTATTATGTAAATCATATTTTAAGAATTGATCCATTTGAGTCTAATTTTTCCTCTGTTATTGGGAATATGTTTCATGAGGCATTAAAATATATGTACTGTGAAGATTTTGACTTAGATTATTTTATGGCTCAGTTTTTGGAGGCGAATGATTATAGTGCTAGGGACCAGTTTTTCTTACGTTTTTTGAAAGAAGAGTTAAAAAAAACGATTGATACTATTTATCATCAGAAAGAGTATACAAAGTTTTCTGATACTTATTTGGAAAAGACATTAGAGGTTCCTTTAAGGGGGGAAGATTTGTCTATTGTTTTGAAAGGGACGATTGATAAAATTATGTATTATAGGAATGTTTCTGATACTTTTTATGCTGTAATTGACTATAAAAGTGGATCTTATGATACTAATTTAAAAAAGATTCGTTTTGGACTTAATATGCAACTACCTATCTATCTTTATTTAATTGAGAAAGCTAGACTTTTTCCTAATTCTATTTTTACAGGCTTTTATTATCAAAAGATATTAAGTGCTAAAAAGACATATGATAAAGAAAGAGATACATTAAAACTTGAGGGTTATAGTTGTGATGATAGTAGTGTTTTAGAACTTTTTGATAATAGTTATCAGAAAAGTGATATTATTAAGGGTCTTGCTGTTAAGCAAAGTGGAGAGTTTTATGCGAGTAGTAAAGTGTTAAATAGTGATGAAGTTTCTGATTTATTATATACCGTAGAAGAGAAAGTGGAAGAGGCAAAGAAACTTATTTTAAATGGAGATTTTTCTATTAATCCGAAATATTTAGAAAAAGAAAATATTTCTTGTAAGTATTGTGAATATCATGATTTATGTTTTATGAAGGACAAAGACTTAGTTTATTTAACATTAGAGGAAGAATAGTGGAGGATATAGTATGAATTGGACAGAAGAACAATTACAGGCCATTATGGAAGAGGGTTCTAATATCATTGTTAGTGCAGGGGCAGGAAGTGGAAAGACGGCTGTTTTAAGTGAGAGAGTACTTCGTAAAGTAAAAGATGGGGCTCATGTAGATGAGATGCTTATTTTGACATTTACGAATGCTGCTGCTAAAGAGATGAAAGGGCGTATTCGTAAAAAATTAATTGCTAGTGATTTATTAGATGAGGTGGTTCGGCTTGATAAGGCTTATATTACTACCTTTGATGCTTTTGCACTTGCTACTGTTAAAAAGTATCATGCCATATTAAATATTAGTAGAGAGATTTCTATTTGTGACTCTGTGTTTTTGGATCTTAAAATAGAAAAAATTTTAAATGATATTTTTGATGATTATTATGTAGAAGAAGAGGAAGATTTTTCTCAGTTTATTTTTTCTTTTTGTACAAAAGATGACAAGACATTACGAGAGGGAGTTTTAAAACTATATCATAAATTAGAAATGCGTTATGATGTCCAAGATTATTTAGAAAATTATATCAATAATTATTATAATGATACTTATATTTCTTCTAAAATAAAGGAGTATACTTGTCTATTAAAAGAACAATTAGAGAAAGTGTCTTCTCTTTTGGGTTTGCTTTCTTGTGTCCTAGACTATGAAGAGTTTTCTAAATATCATTTTCTTTCTTTACTTGTTAATGCTTGTTGTTATGATGAGATGGTAGAACATTTTACCACTTCACTTCCTCGAGTGAATAAAAATTATTCAGAAGAAGCAAAGGAGATTAAGAGTAAGTTATCTGATACTTTGAAGGCCTTAAAACCTTACTTTATTTATGAGAGTGAAGAACAAATTAGAGAAGAGATTTTATCTACGAGGCCATCTGTTTGTGTAATGATTTCTATTTTACAAGAATTAAGAAAAAGAGTGGATCTTTGCAAAAAGAAAGAAGAACTTTATACCTTTACTGATATTTTTAAATTAGCTATTTTTTTAGTAGAAAAGTATCCTGCTGTTAGAAAAGATATTTCGGAGTCTTTTTGTGAGATTATGATTGATGAGTATCAAGATAATAATGATTTACAAGAAATATTTATTGATTTTATCGCTCATGATAATGTTTATATGGTAGGAGATATTAAACAATCTATTTATCGATTTCGTAATGCAAATCCCAATATTTTTAAATCTAAATATGAACTTTATAGTAAGACAAACAAAGGAAAAAAGATTGACTTGAATCGTAATTTTAGATCTCGGAGTGAGGTTCTTGACGATATCAATACATTATTTTCTGATTTAATGGATATTGATATTGGTGGAGCGGATTATAAAGCATCCCATCAAATGATTTTTGGAAATCAAATTTATCGTACAAAAGGGGCAAGCTCTGAGAATTATCATTTAGAAATACTAAAATATGAAAAAGATGCGAGAAAAAATATTTCTATAGAAGAGGAAGAAATATTTATTATCTGTCAAGATATTAAAAAGAAAATAGATAGTGGATTTTTAGTTTTTGATAATCAGTTAAATACTGTTCGACCTATTCGGTACTCTGATATCGTTGTTTTATTAGATAAAAGTAAGTATTTTGATTTATATAAAAAAATATTTGAGTATTTTGGAATTCCTCTTTCTGTTTATAAAGATGAGTCTTTAAAGAGTGATACTGATATCTTTGTTTTGAATCATATTTTGAAATTAATTTATAAAGTAAAAGATCAATGTTTTGATACTTCATTTCGTTATTCTTTCTTATCTGTTGCTCGTAGTTATTTGTTTCGATTATCTGATGATGAAATTTTTTCTTGTTTTACAAATAATAACTTTAAAGATTCTATAGTTTATAAGAAAATTTTATCTTTACTACCATTTATTGATATAGAAAGTCCTCTTTCTTTTTATCATAGAATATTAGACACTTTTCAAATAGAAGATAAGATGATTACTACACAAAATGTGAAAGCATCTAGGATACGGCTTGAATACTTTTATAACATGTTAAAAGATTTGGTAGATAAGGGATATACTATCAAGGATTTTAGTAGTTATTTGGATACTTTATATGAGGGTGATTATGATCTTAAGTTTTCTTTAAATAAGGAGGAAGAAGATAGCTGTAAGATTATGACGATTCATAAATCTAAGGGACTTGAGTATCCACTTTGTTATTTTGCTTCTTTTACATCAGAGTTTAACCTTAGGGACTTAAATGAACGATTTTTATATGATGTAGATTATCAGATTGTTATACCTTCTGTTATCGATGGTATTAAGCCTACTATTTATAAACAACTTTTAAAAACAAAAGTATTAAAAGAAGAAATAGGAGAGAAGATTCGACTTTTATATGTTGCCCTTACTAGAAGTAGAGAGAAAATGATTATGGTAATTCCTGATCAAGATAGTATACCTAAGGAAAAAACTTTTCATCGCTCTTTTTATGATATGATGTGCTATGTTTTAGAACATTTTCAGGACTATATTAGAGCAGTAGAAAGTCATGTGGGAAAAGAATATTTAAAAATGAAAGAGATTCAAAAAATTGATTTTTGTAAAAAAGAGAAGATAGAAGTTTGTGAACTTGATTTGAAAGAGAAAGTTATGAAGCAGGAGAAGTTTTCAAAAGATACTTTGCAGTTAATGGATAAAAAAGCACAGCAACTTTTGGATTTTGGGACTAAAGTACATGAAGTGTTAGAATTTATGGATTTTAAAAACCCTAATTATGAGGGGATGGATTCTTTTGTTTCTACTAAGGTGAAAGCGTTTTTGGAAACTGATATGATAAAAAGTCATCAGAATAGCAAGTTTTATCATGAATATGAGTTTGTTTTACAAGATGGAGAACTTATTCGACATGGTATTATTGATTTGTTAATTGAGAGTGAAGATGAAATTATTATTATTGATTATAAGCTTAAGAATGTGGATGATATTCATTATAGGAAACAACTAGAAGGGTATAGAAAAGCATTAAGTATGAGAACTCATAAGAATATATTTTGTTATTTATATTCTATTATGGATTGCAAGTTTTTTTCTGTATTTTCGTCTTGATTTATGTTATAATGGGCAAAGAAAGAAGGTTTATTTATGGAAAAAACATTTATTTTTGGACACAAGAAACCTGATACAGATTCTGTAACTTCTTGTATTGCCCTAGCTTATTTAAAAAATAAGTTAGGAGAAAATACAGAAGCTCGTGTATTAGGATCTATTAATAAGGAAACACAGTATGCTCTTTCTTATTTTAACGTAGAAGAACCAGAGTATTTAAATGATGTTAAATTGCAGATGAAGGATGTTTCTTATCATAAGGACTTTATGATAGAAGATACGGCACCTATTTATGAGGGATATCAGGAGATGATCCAAGAAGGCCTTACGGGACTTCCTGTTGTAGGAGATAATCGTCAGTTTGTTGGTCTTATTACGATGAAAGATTTATCTCAAATGTTTCTTAATGCTACTAGTAATGAATTATATACTAGTTATCAGAATTTATTAGAAGTGTTAAGTGGGGAGGAAGTTTTAAAGTTTGATGATGAGATTCAGGGAGAATTATTAGTTGCTGCTTATCGTAGCACTACATTTATTCAAAATGTAGAATTAGACTCTTCTAAGATTTTAATTGTTGGTGATCGTCATAGTGTTATTGAATATGCAGTGGAGTCTGGTGTTAAGTTAATTATTGTAGCAGGGGCTGGAGAAGTAAAAGAAAAGCACATAGAAATTGCTCGACAAAATCATGTAAATATTATTCGATCTTCCTATGATACTTATCATATTTCTAAACTTATGCCACTTACTAATTATATTAAGACAAATGTGCATAGTTATAATCCTACTAAGTTTGAAGATACTGACTTTATTTCTGATGTTTTAGAAATAAACGATAAACTAAAGCATACCAATTATCCAATTGTTAATAAACAAAATGAATGTCTTGGTCTTTTTAAACTTACAGATTTATCATCTAAAAATCCTAAAAAAGTTATTTTAGTGGATCATAATGAAAAAGCACAAACAGCTGATGGTATTGGGGAAGCAGAAATTTTAGAGATTATTGATCATCATAATCTAGGAAGTATAACAACAAATGCTCCTATTAATTTTCGAAATATGGCAGTAGGATCTACTTGTACGATTGTTTATAATCTATTTTTGGAGCGGGATGTTTCTATACCAAAAGAAATTGCAGGGCTTTTACTTTCTGGAATTTTGTCTGATACTTTAATATTAAAATCACCTACAGCAACACAAAAAGATAGAGAAGCAGTAGAAGAGTTAAGTAAGATTTCTGGTGTAAATTATAAAGAATATGGAATGGAATTATTAAAAGCAGGGACTTCTTTAGATGGAATGAGTGTAGAAGATGTTATTTATAATGACTTTAAAGTATTTAATACTAATGATAAAACATTTGCTATAGGACAGTTTTTTACTATGAATTTTGATGATATTAAAAAGAATGCTGATTCTTATATTCATGCACTTGATGAAATTGCTGATGCTAATCATTATGATCTGATTGCTTTATATGTTACTGATATTGTTCAAAATGGTTCTTATATTTTATATAATAAAAAAGCAAAGAATTTACTGGAAGCTGCATATAATGAAGGAGAGATAGAACAAGGTCATTATTTTGTTGGTTGTGTTTCTCGGAAAAAACATGTTGTTCCAGTTATTATGGATGTATTTGAATAGGAGATAAAAGATGAAAGATAATTTGGTTTTGATCATCAAGGGGTTCATTATGGGAATTGCTAATATTATTCCTGGAGTTAGTGGAGGAACACTTGCACTTATTCTGGGGATTTATGAGAAATTTATCGGAGCAATTAGTCATTTCTTTCGCGATATGAAAGAAAATATTAAATTTTTAATTCCAATTGCTATTGGAATGGTACTTGCTGTTGTTACATTAAGTAGGGTGATTGATTACTCTTATCATCATTTCCCAATTCCTACTACTTTATTTTTTGTAGGACTTGTGCTAGGTGGAATTCCTCTGCTTGCTTCTAAGGTAAAAGGAAAAAAGGAAGTAAAAGATGTGTCTAGTTATATTATTTTTCTTCTTACTTTTACTTTAGTAATATTGATGGCAACTTCTGAACTGATTTTTGGAGAAGGTTTAAAAGTTAGTTTACAGAATATGAATGCTATGGGCTATTTTCTTTTATTTGTAGTTGGTATTGTTGCTGCTCTTACCATGGTAATACCTGGCGTTAGTGGTTCTTTGGTTTTGATGCTACTTGGATACTATTATCCTGTTATTGGTGTAATTAAGGAATTTACTAAATTTAAAAACTTTGGTTCTAATATTATTATATTAGGTGTTTTTGGAGTAGGGGTGCTGATTGGAATTGTTTTGATTTCTAAATTAATTGAGTTTTTATTTCAAAAGTATGAGACTAAAACCTATTTTGGTGTGTTAGGCTTTATTATGGCAAGTTTATTTGCCATTCCACTATCTACTTTTCTTAATGAAACTATCGTATTTAGTATTTTACAACTATTCGTTGGTGTTGTTTTCTTAGCACTAGGAACTACAATTAGTTATAAGTTAGGAGGCGAATAAGATGGCAATAATAGAGACTTTTCTTTTAGGAGTTATTCAGGGGATCGCTGAATTTTTACCAATTTCCTCTAGTGCTCATTTAATTATTTTTCGTGATATTTTTGGAATAGGGGCAGGAATGCCTAAAAATATGGCTCTTGCTTTTGATGTAGCACTTCATTTAGGAACACTTCTTGCTATCCTTGTTTTCTTCTTTAAAGATTTTTGGAATATGATGATAAAAGGGTTTACTAAAGGTGTAAAAGATAGCGAGGGAAAACTTCTTTGGTATTTAGTGGCTGCAACAGTTCCTGCTGCAATTGTTGGAGTATTATTTGAAGAAAAGATAGAGACAGTAATTCGTTCTAATTATATTTTGATTGCACTTGCTTTAATTATTATGGGGATTATTATTTATTATGTAGATAAAATATCTAAGCAAGAAAAAGAAATAACAGACATGAGTTTAAAAGATGCTATTCTTATTGGTTGCAGTCAAGTCTTTGCTTTAATTCCTGGTTTTTCTAGGAGCGGGACTACGATTACTGCTGCTCGTATTTTAAAACTAGATCGAGAAAGTGCTGCTAAGTTTTCCTTTTTCTTATCTGCACCTGTTGTATGTGGAGCGGTATTTTTACAACTAATTAAATCAGGAACCATTGATTTAATCATTTCCAATTTATCGACATTCCTACTTGGCGTGATTACGTCTTTCATTATCGGAATGATTTGTATTCAATATTTGTTAAAATATTTGAAAAAACATGATTTTAAAGTATTTATGATCTATCGTATTTTACTTGCTATTATCGTATTACTTTCTTTTCTATTTATTTAAGTAAAAACCATAAAGTTTGCCTCTTTATGGTTTTTTGGTGGTGTGTCGTGCATGGTATTTGACTAACAGTGTTAAAGAAGAAGTTATCGTATTTGTTAGTCACTTTTTAGTTTTTCTATTTCTTTTATAGATAAGCCTGTACACTCAGAAATTAAACTAAGTTCTAGATTTTTTCCTAACATTTTTCGTGCCATTTCTATTTTAGTTTCCTTTGCACCTTGTTTTAGTCCTTGCTCGATTCCATCTTTCCTTCCTTGTTCCATTCCATCTTCTCTTGCATGTTTTAATTTGTGATACTCCATCATTTCATCATATA
>CAMNSB010000060.1 GCA_946554325.1 uncultured Mycoplasmatota bacterium | reverse complement strand
CAGATGAAGAAGGCCTAACACAAGTAGGTTATACTTTTACTTTAGAAAATACAGGAAAAATAGATAGTAGTTATGAAATCTATTTAGATGATTTAGATTTGGATGAAGGACAAACAAGAATGCAAGATCGCTTTCTAAAGTATCAGCTAGTAAAAGATGGAGAGGAAATATCACTAGATTTATTAAGTACTACAGGAGAAAATCCAAATAGACTTCTAGATAAAGGAGAAATATCATCTGGTGAAAAGTTTACTTATACCTTAAAACTATGGATAGACTTTGATGCAACCAATGAAGTGATGAAGACAAGTTTTAAAGGACAATTAAGAGTAGAAGCGATACAGTCTCAGAATAAGAGTTTATATAAAAGAATAGCAAAGAAAGCAGTGCTAGATAATCAAGCAAGTGAGTTTGTAACAAGTAGCACAGGAATAGACTTTGGAGAAATTTCCTCTGATACGAATGGAAAGGGAGTATATACTTTTGCTTCTACGAAAGATGAAAAATTTCCAGTACATTATTATAGAGGAGCAGTGACAGATAATAATGTCAAATTTGCAAACTTTTGCTGGAAGATAGTAAGAACAACAGAAACTGGAGGAGTAAAACTCATTTATAATGGAAGTCCTGATGCAAATGGATATTGTTCTAATACAACAGGAGAGGAAACACAGATAGGAACAAGTGCATTTAATGAAACTCGTAATGCGAAAGAGTATGTAGGATATATGGTTAATAATACTACTAACTCTACGATTAAGAGTGTAATAGATAATTGGTATCGTGATAATATGACAGAATATACTGAAAAGCTCGAAGATACAATATGGTGTAATGATCGAAATATTTATAAAACTGAAAATAGTAATACTTATTTTGGGGCACATGATAGACTTATTATAAATAAAAATCCAGGTTTAAGTTGTGCAAATATAGATGATAAATTCACAGTAAGTGAGAAAAATGGAAATGGGTTGCTCACTTATCCAGTAGCACTGTTAACAGGGGATGAGAGTATGATAGCAGGAGGAGGATTTGAGGTTTCTAATCCTAATTATTATTTATATACAAATCAAGATTGGTGGACTATGTCACCGTCTGATTTCTACACATATGGTGCTGTTGTCCTACGCATCGGATCTAATGGCGACCTGGGTCGCAATGTCGTGTACTACTCACGTGGCGTTCGACCCACGTTAGTCCTTGTACCTAGGACCAATATCAAAATAGGAGATGGTTCAATAGAAAAACCATTTGAAATAAAGTAAGAGAGGACTGAAACTATGCAAAAATTTATAAAGAAACATAAAATGGGAATCATAGTTACAATTAGTGTAATTATCATGGTAATTGGACTCTCTTTTGCATGGTTGCAGTTAACTCTAAGAGGAAATAAAGAACTATCTATGATGGCAGATGGGCTAAAACTAGTACTAGACGATACGATGGAAGGTGGAATTCACCTAGTAAATGCCATACCTGTAACAGATGAAGAAGGCCTAACACAAGTAGGTTATACTTTTACTTTAGAAAATACAGGAAAAATAGATAGTAGTTATGAAATCTATTTAGATGATTTAGATTTGGATGAAGGACAAACAAGAATGCAAGATCGCTTTCTAAAGTATCAGCTAGTAAAAGATGGAGAGGAAATATCACTAGATTTATTAAGTACTACAGGAGAAAATCCAAATAGACTTCTAGATAAAGGAGAAATATCATCTGGTGAAAAGTTTACTTATACCTTAAAACTATGGATTGATTATGATGCAACCAATGAAGTGATGAAGACAAGTTTTAAAGGACAATTAAGAGTAGAAGCGATACAGTCTCAGAATAAGAGTTTATATAAAAGAATAGCAAAGAAAGCAGTGCTAGATAATCAAGCAAGTGAGTTTGTATCAAGTACTACAGGAATTGATTTTAGTAAAGTTTCATCTGATACGAATGGAAAAGGAATCTATACATTTTCATCTACCAAAGATGATAAATATCCAGTCCATTACTATAGAGGAGCAGTGACGGATAACAATGTCAAGTTTGGAGGATTCTGTTGGAAGATAGTAAGAACTACTGAAACGGGTGGAGTAAAACTCATTTATAATGGAAGTCCTGATGAGAATGGATATTGTTCTAAAACAACAGGGGAAGCTGTCGAAATAGGAACAAGTGCTTTCAATGAGTCTTATAATTCAAAAGAATATGTAGGGTATATGATTAATAATACAACAGACTCAACGATTAAGAAAGTTATAGATACATGGTATCAAACGAATATGACAGAGTTTACTGAAAAGTTAGAAGATACTGTTTGGTGTAATGATCGAAGTATAGCAAAAACAGGAAACAATAATATTTATTTTAGTGCATGGAATAGGGCTTGCACAACATTTAAACCAAGTCTTTCTTGTGCAAATGATACAGACAAATTCACAGTAAATAAGACAAATGGGAATGGCATATTAACCTATCCAGTGGCACTACTTACGTCAGATGAAATTATATTAGCAGGCGGAAAAAATGGAATTACTAGTGTTTCTGCTAATCCTAGTTATTATTTATATACAAATAAGTATTGGTGGTCTATATCGCCATCTTATTTCTATGATGGTATTGTGAATGGATTTGACGTGGATTCTGATGGCGGTATGAGCAGCGGTAAATTTCGCGTTGTATTTGGTGTTCGCCCTAGTATATCTCTTACCTCTAACACAAGTATAAAAAGTGGAAATGGTTCCATGGAAAAACCATTTGAAATAAAGTAAAAGAAAGGAATGAAAATAATATGGAAGAGAAAAAAGAAAATTGGTTAAAGAAACATAAGATGGGAGTGTTTGTTGGTGTAAGTGCATTACTTATGTTAGTAGGTCTATCTTACGCATGGTTACAGTTAACGCTTAGAGGTAGTAAAGAGTTAACCATTTTAACTGTTGGAAGCTTAGAGTTAGAGCTTGATGATACGATGGCAGGAGGAATATCCTTTATGGAAGCAGATTTAGAAGTTTTCATGGCATAGACCAATTAGAATACATGACAGAAACTCTAAAAGAAACTCCTCATTCTAGAAGAGCAGTGGCAACCCTTTGAGACCCTTATTTAGAGTCAAGAAATAATGAAGGACCTTGTCTAAATATGTATCAAGCAATTATTCAAAATAATGCCCTCTACATGACTTTCTATTTTAGATCAAATGATATCTATAACGCATATCCTAGAAGCATTTATGGTGTTTTAAAAATACAAGAAGAACTATGCAAAAGACTAAATGTAGAAAATGGTTATGTCAATACAATAGCAGGATCGAGTCATGTCTATGAAAGAAATTTTAATGATCTGAAATCTTTTACAGAAGGAAATATTTTATTTTGCGAAGAAGATGAGCGAGGATATTTCTTTATTGAAACAACAGAAGAAGGAATTCATGCCTCTTTCTATGATAAAGAAGGAGTAGAACAAAGAACGTTCCAAGCAAAAAGTGCAGAAGCACTACGAGATGCTGTATGCTTTCATACAAGTAATAAAGAACATGCCTCTTACTTAGGACAAGAACTGACAAAAGCAGAAATTGCTTATCAAAATGGTCTAGTCTATACCCAAGATAAAAAACTAATATTAAAAAAACAAAGAAACATTTTAAAAATCTTCTCATTTAATTTCCAATATGGTATGATAAATATAGAAACAAGATGAAGAAGGATGTGAGAATATATGAACTTAAAATTTGCAGTAAATGATTATATATTAGTATGGAATTTATTATTCCAAGCATCAATATCAGAACCAGTTCATACACTAAAACAAAAATTATGGATAAATTATAAGAAAAAGTATAATGATACTTTTAAAGATAATGCCTTAATACTAAAAGATCCCAAAAATTTTATTCCAGATGATGATACCATCTATAATATTATGATGGAAAATCAAACCTTTGCCTCCATCCATAAGAATACAGAAAAATTTCGCATAGAACTTTTAAAAACTTGGGATGAAAATAAAAAAAAGATAGTACCAGAACTAAAAGAAATTCTAAGATTTCAAATAAAAGAATATCACATCCTAGTTGTGGATCCTAAATTAGATATCATAGATAAAACAATTTCCAAGGGAGGCAAAGTAAACACCATTGTTTGGGGAAAAAAATATAAAGATCCAATAAAAACAATAGTAGAACTAATCTATGAAATTATAAAAAAAGAATTAAGAGGCTATCAAGATTCTTATAAAGATATTGTAAAAGCAGTCATAGAACTTGCCATATTAAATGAATTTCATACAAGAATGAGCAAAACCAGTCATTATTTAACAGGAGATCCTGCCCTAAAATTCTTAAAAAGACAAATATACCCTTATTGGTTAATGTATTTAGGTGTAACAAAAGAAGAAATGTTAAATTATATGATGCGTGATAAAATAGCTTTCGATTTAGATCAATATACATATGAAAGAAAATTAAGTAAAGTAAATTTATATACTTTTATTGACTTTTGTATTAAAAATCAAAAACATATTGTAAAAATAAACGAATTAGAAATTATATAAGTAAATGTCAGGGGAGTGGAAAAGATGGATGAAAAACTAAAAATATTATTATTAAAAGAAGAAATAGAAAATAAATATATTTCTTCTTTTGCTACTACAAAATTAAAAAGAATAGTAGTCTCTCCGAAAAATAAAACATGGACAATCTACTTAGAAAATGAAACAATGTATAAAAAAGAGATTATAGAAACACTAGAAAAAAATAAATATAAACTAGATCAAAATGCTAAAGAGATACGCTTTATTTATCAGTTTCAGAAGCTAGATAAAGAAATATTATTAAGTTATTATCCCCTTGTTTTAGAGTTTTTAAAAGAAGATTTAAAAGTATTAGAACTCTATCAAGATAAATTCATTCTAGAAAATGGTGTCTTTATACTAAAAGCATCTAATAAAATTGAATATGAAAAATTAAAGGAAATACTTCCAAAGATGCAAAAATATTATCATAACTTTGGATACCAAGAAGATATTAATCTAGAGCTAAGAGAAGAAAAAGGAATCTTAGAAGAAATCCATAAAGAGTTAGATGAGTCATTAAAAAAAGTCATCACTCCTCCTAAAAAACAAGAAGAAAAAGTATTGAAAAAAGAAGAAGTACCAAAAAGAAGAAGTGGAAAAACAGAAGATGGTGCAGTTCTTGGACGAATGTTTACAGCAGATATTATAAAGATTAAGTCTCTTTTAGGAGAAGATAATGATGTAACAGTAGAAGCATATATCTTTGCAACTGACTATTTTGAGTCTAGTAAAACAGACTTTAAAATTATTACTCTAAAGATTACCGACTATACAGATAGTATTTATTGTAAAGTTTTTGTTCGTGATGAAGATGAGTATAATAGATTAAAGAAAGAATTAAAAGAAGGTACATGGGTTAGAGTAAGAGGATATACCAAAAATGATGCTTATGCTAGGGAACTCGTTTTAAATGCCAGAGATATTGTGAAAATAGAAAGTAAGGAAGAAACGAGAAAAGATCTAGCAAAGGAAAAAAGAGTAGAACTACATACCCATACAATGATGAGCCAAATGGATGGCGTAGCAGATGAAGTAAAACTAGTAAAACAAGCGATTGCCTGGGGACATAAGGCAATTGCTATTACAGATCATAATGGAGCACAAGCATTTCCCCATGTTTTTAACTTTGTAACAGGATATAATAAAGGAAAAGAACAAGATGAAAAATTTAAAGTCATTTATGGAACAGAACTAACAATGATAGATGACAAAGTAAATATTGTTCTTCGTCCAAATAAGGAAAACATGCTAGAACAAACCTATGTAGTATTTGACTTTGAAACAACAGGTTTCAATGCAGGTGGTGCTGACTCAATTATTGAAATTGGTGCTGTTAAAATACATGATGGTGAAATTATAGAAAGGTATGATGAACTAATAAATCCTGGACGTCCTCTTCCTAAAAAGATTACAGAAATTACAAATATTACAGATAGTATGCTAAAAGATAAAGAAGATGAAGAAAGTGCAGTCAAACGATTTATTGAGTTTTTTGGTACATTACCAATGGTTGCCCACAACGCAAAGTTTGATGTTTCTTTCTTAGAAATGGCTTATCAAAAATATAATCTAGGAGAGTTTAAAAACCCAGTAATTGATACCCTAGAATTATCGCGAACACTAGATAACAACTATGCAAGACATTCTTTGTCCGCCCTTGTAAAAAGATATGAAGTACCTTGGGATGAATCTGCACACCATAGAGGAGATTACGATGCTGAAGGAACCGCTCTAGTTTTTCATAAAATGCTAAAAAAACTATCTAATCGTAATATCGAAAATATGAATGAACTAGATAAATTGGTCTCTCGTGAAGATATTCACAAATATGGTCGCAGTCATCATATTAACCTCTTAGTAAAAAATAAGAAAGGTCTAAAAAACCTATTTAAAATCATTTCTTTAGCCAATACCACTTATCTTTATAAAACACCAAGAATTCTAAGAAGTGCAGTAGAAAAATATAGAGAAGGATTACTAATCGGCAGTGGCTGTTATGAAAGTGAAGTATTTACAGAAGGAAGAAGTAAAAGCGAAGAAGAACTAGCCGATATCATTCGCTTCTATGACTATGTAGAAGTACAACCACTAGATTGTTATCAGCATTTGTTACAAACAAGTGATTTCGGAAATGATCTAGAACTTTCTGCCCATTTAAAAAAAATCATTCGCATAACACAAGAAACAGGAAAATATATTGTGGCAACAGGAGACGTACACCATATTAGAAAAGAAGATAAAATTTATCGTGAAATTATCGTTAATCAGAAAGTACCAGGTGGAGGAAGACATCCTCTAGCGAAAAATAGTATTACAAATATTCCAAGTAATCATTTTAGAACAACAGATGAAATGCTTGATAACTTTTCTTTCTTAAAAGATGATAATCTAGTACACCGTATTGTTATCGAAAATCCAAATAAGATAGCTGATATGGTCGAGGAGATAGAAGTAATTATCGATACAGGAGGAATTCCATTTTCCCCAAAAATTGATAAAAGTATAGAAACAGTTACGGATATGGTCTTTACAAAAGCAAGTGATTGGTATGGAGAACCCTTACCTTATAATATTGAAGAGCGAATTAGTAAAGAATTATATGGTGATGGGATATATGATGCGATAAAACAAGAAGTAACAAGAGAAAAAGTAAAGGAAGAAGACTTCGAAAAGGAGTTATTCTCACGTCTTCATAAAACACTTTTATCTGGATTTGATAAAGTAAAAGAAGTAATTCGAAAAGAGTTAAAAATAGAAAATCCAGATTCTAGCGAAGAAGAACTTGAGAAAATGATGCCTAAAAAATTAGGAGGAGTAATTGGTGGTGGGTTCGACGTTATTTATCTGATTGCCCAAAAACTAGTAAAACACTCAAATGATGATGGTTACCTAGTTGGTTCTCGTGGTTCCGTTGGTTCAAGTTTTGTAGCAACAATGATGGGGATTACAGAAGTAAATCCACTTCCAGCTCATTATCTATGTCGAAATAAAGAATGCAAATACTCTGAATTTATAAATGATAAAGGAGAACCTTACGGGAAAGAATACTCATCAGGTTATGACCTAGATGATAAAGTATGCCCAAAATGTGGAGAGAAAATGGGAAAAGAAGGACAAGATATGCCATTTGCCACATTCCTTGGATTTAATGCTGATAAAGTTCCTGATATTGATCTAAACTTTTCAGGAGATAACCAAGCAAGTGCTCATGCTTATACCAAAGTACTCTTTGGAGAAGATAATGTTTATCGTGCTGGAACGATTGGTACAGTAGCAGAAAAAACAGCCTTTGGTTATGTAAAAGGATATTTTGAAGAAAAAGGAATCACAGATGTGAAAACAGCAGAAGTAGAGCGACTTGCTCAAGGATGCACAGGAGTAAAAAGAACAACTGGACAACATCCAGGAGGAATTGTTGTTATACCAGGTTATATGGATGTTTTTGATTTTACACCATTCCAATTTCCAGCAGATAATGACTCAGTAGAGTGGAGAACCACTCACTTTGACTATCACGCTATTGATCAAGATGTCCTAAAACTAGATATACTAGGACACGATGATCCGACGGTTCTTCGTATGCTTCAGGACTTATCGGGAATTGATGTGACAACACTACCAATGGATGATCGAAAAGTTTTTTCTCTACTATCATCTCCTGATGCCTTAGAAGTAACCCCAGAACAGATTCTTTGTCCAACAGGAACACTTGGACTACCAGAGCTAGGAACACGTTTTGTTATCAATATGCTAGAAGAGACGAAACCAAAAACTTTTGGAGAGCTTGTAAAAATTTCGGGACTTTCCCATGGTACTGATGTTTGGGCAGGAAATGCCTCAGAATTAATCAAAAATAAAGTAGTTCCTTTTAAAGATGTAATTGGTTGTCGTGATGACATCATGGTAAACCTCATGAACTGGGGAATGAAGCCCATTCGAGCATTCAAAATTATGGAATTTGTTCGTAAAGGAAAAGCCAGCAAAGATCCAGAAACTTGGAAAGGGATGGCTAGTGAAATGAAAGAAGCAAAAGTGCCTGATTGGTATATTGAGTCTTGCCATAAAATTAAATACATGTTCCCAAAAGCTCATGCATGTGCTTATGTTATGAGTGCCATTCGTATTGCTTGGTTCAAACTATATAAACCACTTTACTATTATGCAGCATTTTTCTCTATCAGAATTGATGATTTTGATATTGAAACGATGATCAAAGGATATGATGCTATTAAAGAAAAGATGGAAGATTTACAAGCAAAAGGATTTGAAGCGACAAACAAAGAAACGAATATTATCGAAACATTAAAAGTGGCTTTAGAAGCAACAGCTCGCGGAATTAAATTTGCAAATATTTCACTAGAAAAAAGCGAAGCTAAAAACTTTATAGTAGATGATGAAAATGAAAATACTTTAATTCCATCATTTGCAACCATTGATGGACTAGGCCTTTCAGTAGGAGAAAATATTGTATCAGAACGTAATAAAAAACCATTTTTAAGTCGAGAAGATGTTCAAAAAAGAGGAAAAGTTTCTAAAACGTTAGTAGATAAAATGACAGAAATGGAAGTGTTAAAAGATTTACCAGATTCAAATCAATTATCACTGTTCTAAATAAAAAAGTAGAAAATGAGTAACCAGTCTTTCTAAAAATAAAGAAAGTGCTCTTAGGAAAAGATGTTTTCTAGTATTTTTTTGTTCTGAATTTATGAGAATGCTCATTTTACAAGAGAAAAACAAATGTGT
>CAMNSB010000059.1 GCA_946554325.1 uncultured Mycoplasmatota bacterium | reverse complement strand
TCATAAAGTAGCATCCTTTATGAGTATCATTTTACCGAATATAGAAAGAAAACTATGTCGGAATTTCTGATATTTTTGTCATAAAAATGTTGCATTTTCTGAGTATCTTTTCATAACTTCTTAAATATCTTTGTAGTCTTTATATGTCAAGACTCACAACCTTTTTATTTTTGAATTATATTTCTATAGATCATTGCTATGTTGTAAATATTAAAAAATACTATGCAATTCATAGTATCAAAGTATTGTCTTATGAGTAAGATCAGTTGCGTAGTCGCTAGAATAAAGATAATTACTCTTATTATGTAGTATGTATCATATTAATTCATTAAAATTTAATATTTAAAATGAAATCCAATATTGTGATAAGAACAAATGTTTGTTATAATGTTTATGGATACATTTGAAGATATCAGATGCTTTCCCTTTCTTTATCAATAGATAATAGAAAGGTGGTGAAATTTATGACAAAAAGAGAATTTCCTCTATTTATTATAATATTACTCCTATTCTTAGTCGTAATTATTTTACTTCTAAAATAGCAAAAGCATCTGATTTCACGACTAAGTGATTTCAGATGCCATATCCATAGGGATTGCATTTGATTAACCACAATCAAATGTATCCTTTTTATTATATGCAAGTTTCCTTGACATATTTATAATAGCATTAAAAAGTTCTTTTGACAAGTTTATTGTTCTTACTTTCATGCCTTTTACCTATAATCGATATAATAAAATTAGAAGTATTAACCATTTTCAACATCATTTGTTTCAATCATTTTTGCACAAAAAAACTCTAATTTGAAAGAGAATTAGAGTTTTTTTATTATTCATAGTTTTCTGCTTTTACTTCCATATAACTTCTAGGATGAGCACATACTGGACATACATCTAGGGCATCCTTACCAAAGTAAACATGACCACAGTTACGACAAATCCACATTTTCTCTCCATCTTTGTGGAATACTTTATCATCTTTCACATTTTGAAGTAGAGTAAGATATCTTTCTTCATGGTGCTTTTCAATCTCTCCTACTTCTTTAAATAGATGAGCAATTCTTGTAAATCCTTCTTCTTCTGCCACACGTGCAAACTCTTTATACATATCGGTCCACTCATAGTTTTCACCATTTGCGGCATCTTCTAAATTTACAACAGTCTCAGGAACACTTCCTCCGTTTAACTCTTTAAACCACATTTTAGCATGCTCTTTTTCATTATTTGCAGTCTCTTCAAAAATAGCAGCAATTTGCTCATATCCATCTTTTCTAGCACGAGATGCATAATAAGTATATTTATTTCTTGCTTGAGATTCTCCTGCAAATGCTGTCTTTAAATTTTCTTCTGTTTTACTTCCTTTTAATTCCATAACTTCAAACCTTCCTTCTTTATTTTTTCTAAAAATCATTGATTCATCATGATTACCTTCTTATTATATATACCTTTTTTTTACTTGTCAACCGTTAGAATTATAAACAGTTTTTGTCCCTTCTTTGCATTCTGAAGTCCTACTATCTCCTGTACATGTTACTTGTTTACTATTTAATGTACAAGTTAGTGTATACGCATATGAGTAAGAAAAATTATCCTTACTTCCTGTCCTTGTTACTTTTACTTCTCCTATATCACACTTATCCTTTTTATCTGTATATTCTTTTAGTAAATCTGTACTTTTTAAATCTGTTATCCCTACTTTTTTCTCCCCTGCGTTTCCTAATCCTCCCCACATATCTTCTTGATGTTGTTCTACGTATAACTTTGCTGACTCTACCATAGATTCTCCATAAGAAACTGCTTTTTTATATTTATTCGTTTGACCTAATTTGGTAACAGACGGAAATGCTACTATCATAATAATACCCATAATTAAAATTGTAATAATTAATTCTACTAATGTAAATCCATTTTTCTTCATAATTCACCTCATCTTTATTATACAAAGAAATGCTAAAAAAAGTAATGGGTATCTTTTTATTTTTAGACACTTTACATGGTATTTTGCATACATTAAACTAGGTGATTAGAATGAGTTTTAAAAATCCAAAACATCCTTTTTATTGTATGTGTTCTATGTGTAAACAAAAAAGAAGAAATAGTGTCTTTTATTTAGCATTATTACTTATTTTACTTGTTATTATTTTTTATCAGGCTTTCATTTTAATTTTTATTACAACTCGTCTCAATGCAATTATTTTGTTTGGATTATTTCTATTCGTTAGTTTTCTTGTAACTCTTATCTTGCTTTGATAAAAAGTCTAGGCTTTTATTTAGATAGACTACAAAGTTATATATATCACTATATTTATTATAGGTATTTTTATTCATTTCTATTTTTCTTGGAATTGCTATTAAGGTATAGAGTAGGTTTTCTTCTTCTTTGGTATAGGGATATTTATGATTATATATTGGATAGAGGGTATTCATATCTAGGTTTTGATATTCGTTTTGATAGAAGGTTAGGAAATCATAGATGGGTAGATCTCTTCTTGCTTGATCCCAACTAATTAAGTAAGCATTATCTCCTTCTAAAAAGTGAGATGTTTCTAGATTTCCATGGAGCATGACATAACGCATACTCTTTTTATTTTTTATTTGTTCATACCATTCATTTATTTTATTTTTGGCATATTCTAAAGAGATGTAGATAAGGCTCATATTTCTCATTAATAAGTATTCATCTGGTGCCATATATATTTTCTTTTCTATACTGTCTTGGAGTGTGTGATAATAGTAATATAAATACTCTATTCTACTTGTTATTTCTTCATAAATTGCTTTTTTATCATCTAATGCTGTTTCTTTATAAAAGCTTGTTTTATTATGTAGAAGACTTACCATATACATCATATCTATTGCCTTTTCTTCTTCCTTTTTGATATTTTCTTTTATATAGGGATAAATTTCATACTCTTCTTCTGCTTCTATATTGGTAGGTTTTAAGAAGTAACGAAAGTCTTTGGAGTCTAGATATGAGAAAAGTTCTTTTTTATTTTTTCTTTTTTCTTTTAGTACTACTTGTTCATTTTCTAGTGTTAGGATATAAGCTTTTTTTTTACAGTCATATCGTTTGGCATAGAGGGAATACTTATCTATTAAGTTTCCAAGTTTAGTCATTGGTTGTTGGGATAATTACTTTGCTTCCTAATTCTATTTTTGATAAGTCATTGTATTCTTCTAGTTGTTCTTTCGTGATATCATAACGGTCTAATACAGTGTTAATGGAATCATTTTTTCTCATGATATAGACTGTGTATGCTTTATAGGTTTCTTCTGCTTCATTAAAGACTCTAAAAATAGATTGAATATTGGCATGATTTTCTTCTTTTAGTTCTACTTTTGATACTTCTTCTTTTGTCTCTTTTTTCTCTATTTTTGGTTGTTCTTCTTTTATTACAGGTTTTTCTGTTTCTTGTTTTGGTTCTTGTTTCATTCCTTCTTGTTCTTCTACTTCTACTTTTTCTTCTTTTCTTTTTGGTTCTTGTTCTGTTATTTCTTTTGATAATGCAATTTGTTTTTCATTTTCTTTTAATAATGGTTCTACATCTTCTTTTCTTTCTTCCATACTTTTTTCTTCACTGTCACATTCTCTTACTTCTTCTTGCTTTTTTTCTATTACTGGCTCTACTATTTCTAGATTTGGTAGTGGTTCTTTTTCTTCTAGTTCAACATTTTTTATTGCTTCTTCTTTTTCTTTTATTTCTCTTACTTCTTCTTTTGGTTCTTCTTTTACTTCTTCCTTTTCTTCTTCTAATAAGACTTCTTCTACTCCTTCTATTTGGATATCAATTTTTACTTTTAATATTTCTTCATCAATAATTTCATAATAAAAATCTTTTATTTCTATTTTGGTGGTATCTAGGGTAAAGGTTTCTGCTAGTGTAATTTCTATGGGAAGTTTATATTCGAAGTCTTCCTCAATGGCACTTGCTTCTGTCATTTTATAACGACCACTGATGATAAAGTTTCCCTCAATGTCGTTTTTGGATAAAAATTTTAGTGTTTGATCTAGGGATATGGCTGTAATTTCTCCGATCATAGTTGGAAACAGAATTTCTTTATCAAAAGAGATTATTTTTTTCATATTTATCGCTTCCTTTCATTTAATGATATGAGAAAAAAGGAAGTTTATGATCACTATTCTTTGTATTTATTTTTTCAAATTTGTGAAAAATAAATTTTTGACAATAACATGAAAACATGGTATCATGAATATGTCAAGGAGACTTGCATAAACTAAAAAAGGGAAATACTGAACTGTGCCAGTTGAGTACTTACCCAAATTAATTGACTAAGTACTTAATCTTGCAGATTGAGTACTATTTTCTTATATAGATTACTATTTTACAAAGGTAAAAAGTAATTTTATTAATAAGAAGATAATTATAATCAATGAAAGAATTAAAAAATCCTTTTTGTTCATAATATCAGGCCTCCTTTCATAAGAAAGTTGGCAAGTACTCAATTAGTTCATATTCCCTATAAATATTATACTATTTGTAAACTTATAAAACAATCGAACAAGTAGCAAAATTATCGATAAAATAAAAATGAGTGCATAAACATTACAGAAATTTAGGCACTCACTAATTCATGTACTTTAAATAATTCTTGATAGATTTCATAGTAATTCATTACAAAGATGAAATCTATCTCTTTTTTTATTTCATCAGGGATTTCTTCTAAGTCATTTTCATTTTCTAAAGGTAAAAAGACTTTTCTTATTCCAACACGATGGGCCCCTATTATTTTTTCTTTTAATCCACCTATTGCCAGTACTCGTCCTTGGAGTGTTATTTCGCCTGTCATGGCTATTTTTTCATCTACTACTCTACTAGATAATAGGCTAATTAGTGTTGTAGTTAGCGTTACTCCTGCAGATGGTCCTTCCTTATTGACTGCTCCTTCTGGAACATGGATATGAATATCATTTTCTTCTAATACTTTGGCATTAATTCCAAATTTTTTCATATTTGCTTTTATGTAGCTTAAAGCAATGCGGGCAGACTCTTGCATTACCTCTCCTAAGGATCCTGTTAAAACTAGGTTTCCATTTCCTTTATAATAAGTTGCTTCTACTTTTAGAACATCTCCTCCAAATGGGGTGTATGCTAGACCATTTACTACTCCTATGGTTTTGTTTTTTTCTTGTGTATGATAGCGATACTTCTTTTTTCCTAAGAGGTGTTCTATTAAGTCATCATTTACTTGATAGGAAGCGAAAGTGGTATCCATTAGGAATGACTTTACTATTTTTCTTAGAAGAGAAGCTATTACTCGTCCTAATTCACGAACTCCTGCTTCTTTGGTATAGTGACGAATGAGTGTTAGTATTGCTTCATCTTCAAATTGTACGTCTATTTCTGTTAGGCCATGTTCTTCTAATGCTTTTGGAATTAGATGATTTTTAGCAATATCTAGTTTTTCATATTCTGTGTAGCTAGATACTTCAATTAATTCTAGTCTATCCCTTAATTCAAATGGAATTTGATCAATATAGTTTGCTGTTGCTATAAAGATTACTTTTGAAAGATCAAATTCTTCTTCAATATAATGGTCTGAGAAGTGACTATTTTGTTCTGGATCTAGTACTTCTAATAGGCTACTAGCAGGATCTCCTTTGATATCTTTTCTCATTTTATCAATTTCATCAATAATAAAGACTGGATTTGTGGTTCCTGCTTTTTTAATTCCTTGTATAATCCTTCCTGGGGAAGAACCTACATAAGTTCTACGATGTCCTACAATTTCTGCTTCATCATTAATTCCTCCTACACTAATTTTAGTGGAAGCACGATTTAAGCTTTTGGCAATCGATAAAGCAAGAGATGTTTTTCCAACCCCTGGTGGTCCTACTAAGCATAAAATAGGACTTTTTAAATTATTAGTATTTTGCTTTACTGCTAAGTATTCTAATATTCTATTTTTTGCATCATCTAGTGCATAATGAGTGGAATCTAGAATTCTTTTTACCTCATTTAAGTCTTTTGTATCTTTTGTATAATGACACCATGGTAGTGTTAACATCCAATTGATATAGTCTCTAATCATTCCTACTTCTGGAGAATTACTAGAAATTGTTTCATAACGTTTCATTTCATGGCGAATTCTTGTCTTTATTTTGGGACTGCATTTTAGAGTGGAAAGTTTTCTTTTTAATTTTTCTAATTCTTCTTCTTTTGTATCAACATCCCCTAGTTCTTTACGAATTACTTTTATTTTTTCTCTTAAGAAAAATTCTTTTTGATTGGCTGCTAATTCTTTTTCTACATCTTGTTCTATCTTTTCTTCTAATTCAATAATTTTTAAATCTTCATTCATATCTTCGATTAGCATTCGTACTCTTTTTGTTGGATCTAATTCTAAGACATATTTCTTTTTCATTTCATAAGAAAAGGGAAGAAAACTAATAATTAAGTCTGTTAGTTCTTCTAGATTATCTACTATTTCTAATTGATTTAAAATAGCATTTCCAACGTATGGGACTTTATGAATATATTTGGTTAAAGCTTTTTTTAATATATTTTTATAAGATTCTTCTTCTCCAATATTTTCATTTTCTATATTTTCTACTTCAGCTTGGTAGCCATAATCTTCTTCTTTATAATTTATTATTCTTACTCGTCTAAGTCCTAGAAGTAAGGCTCTTGTTTTTCCGTTTGGAACGTCCATTTTCATATTTAGTCTTGCTAATACTCCTATTTTAGGAAGAGAGGTTATGTCTATATTTTCTCCTTTTTCTATAATAGGATTTATAATTAGAATGCTTTTATCTTCTTGTTTTTCTGTTAAAGATAGTAGCTTTCTATCTTCTTCTATATCTGTTTCTAATCTCATCTCACAATTTGGGAAAAGTACGGTATCATGAATTAAAATGACTGCATATTTTTGATGTTCCATTGTTCGTCCTCCCACTTGTAAATACTGTTTTCTATTATATAATATTTTTATTTTTTTTCAAGGAGTTATTGTAATTTTTACACATATAAATTTATGTTTTTTCGTTTATCAATTGATTAGTCAAAGTATCCATTTACTTTACTTCCAAATATTTACAAATGATAAAATGAAACATAAAGAAAAGAGCCTCTTTTTTTAGAATGCTCTTAGATATTTACTTTTATTTTCTTATTCAACAATGAATGGATTAGTACTCGTTCCATTTCCAGTTTTAATTTTAGTGTTAGGAGCTAAAGATATGCTAGGACGGACACTATACGTATTACTGACACTTAGAGCATGTAAATTACCATACGATCCTATGAATAGATTACTTGCATTTTGATTTTCAAAATTGCAGGGCGATAGGGTCCAAGAATCCTGATATGTATATAAGTAGTAGCTTGAATTATCTTTATTTATTCCCCCTGCTAATATACTCTCATCTGCTGTAAGTAGTGCCACTGGATATGTTAATAATCCATTTCCATTATTACTATCCACTGTAAACTTATCTAGTTCATTTACACATTCCAAACTTGGCTTCTTTCTGACAAATACTCTCTCATTTGCTCCAAAGTAGGTATTACTATTTTCTGTTTTAGATACACTTCGATCATTACACCATATGGTATCTTCTAGCTTTTCAGTATAACTTGTCATATTATCACGGTACCATGTGTCTATAGTTCCTTTAATTGTGGAGTCACTTGTATTACCTACCATATATCCCACAGATTCTAATGAATTATTAGTCTCATTAAATGCACTTGTTCCAATTTGTGTACTTTCTCCTATAGTATTCGTACACTTTCCACTTGCATCTGGACTTCCATTATAGATTAGTTTTACTCCTCCTGTTTCAGTTGTTCTTACGATTTTCCAGCAGAAACCTCCAAATTTAACATTATTATCCGTCACTGCCCCTCTATAGTAATGGACTGGGAATTTTTCATCTTTAGTAGAAGAGAATGTATAAATTCCTTTTCCGTTTGTATCAGAGGAAACTTCTCCAAAGTCTATTCCTGTACTTGCTGTTACAAATTCACTTTGAATATTATCTAGTACTGCATTTTTGGCTATTTCAGTATATAAAGTTTTGGGAACATTCTGCATTGCTTCTATCCTAAGTTATCCTTTAAACATGGTCTCCATTACTTCATTAGTGGCATTTTCATCTATCCACATTTTTAAGACATATGTGTATTTTGTTTTAGGGGCAATCGCTCCACTTTCTAGTACACGGTTTGGTGCAGAGCCTGTTGCATTAAGTAGTTGTAAATCTACTTCATTATCGTTTTTGACAAGCTGCTACTTAATGAAGGAGTCACTCATTCTATTCTGTCCTTCTGCTAAGTCTAAATCATCTAAATAAATCGTGTAATCACTGGTTACATTTCCTTTGTTTTCGAGAGTAAAAGTATAACCTTCTTGAGAAAGTCCATCTTCATTACTAATAGGCACAGCATCACGAAAAGATATTCCTCCCGCCATGGTATCATCCAGTTCTAACTCCAAACTTCCTGCAGTTAGTATTGTTAACTCCTTTGTACCTCTAAGCGTTAACTGTAACCATGCATAAGAAAGCCCTATTAACATAAGTACTGAACTTACTCCAACAAACACTCCCATCTTATGTTTCTTTAACCAATTTTCTTTTTTCTCTTCCATATTATTTTCATTCCTTCCTATTTTATTTCAAATGGTTTTTCCATGGTTCCTTTTCCACTGGCATATTTTATATTAGGAGCTAAAGATATGCTAGGTCTAACACCATAAACCCCACTGACATTGGAACTGTTCAACGTACCACTATTGTACATTATGAGGTGATAAGCATAGTGACCATTAAAAGTAGACGGCGATAGCGATAACCAATACTCCTTCGTATATAAATAATAACTAGAATTTTCAGTTCCTGTTAGTCCTCCTGCTAACATAATCTCATCCCCTGTTAACAGTGCCGTTGGATAAGTGAGCGATCCATTTCCATTACTACTACTTACTGTAAACTTATCATCATCATTTGCACATCCCACACTTGGCTTATGTGTTGTATAGGCCCTATCATATGAGTTAAAATAGGTACTTCCAGCACTTCTAAAGTTTCGATCATTACACCAGATAGTATCTTCTAATTTTTCTGTATAATCAGTCATGTTATTTTGATACCAATTATCTATTACCCCCTTGATGGTTGAGTCTGTTGTATTATTAACCATATACCCCACATACTCTAAAGCATTATTAATCTTATTAAATGCACTTGTTCCTATCTGTGTTTTCTCTCCTGTTGTATTGGTACATTGACCACTCTCATCTGGACTTCCATTATAAATGAGTTTTACTCCTCCAGTTTCCGTGGTTCTTACTATCTTCCAACATAGTCCTGCAAATTTGACATTATTATCCTTAACATCCCCTCTATAATAATGGACTGGATACTTATCATCTTTGGTAGAAGCAAAAGTATAAATTCCTTTTCCATTTGTATCAGAGGAAATTTCTCCAAAATTAATTCCTGTAGCACTTGATACAAACTCACTTGCCTGATTATCAAGGACTGCTTTCTTGGCAATTATTTTATATAAACTCTTATCTTTTGATTGTATTGCCTCTACTCTTAATTGTCCTTTAAAACTTGTCTTCATCACTTCATTCGTTGCATCAAAATCAATCCATAGTTTTAAGGTATAAGTAAAC
>CAMNSB010000058.1 GCA_946554325.1 uncultured Mycoplasmatota bacterium | reverse complement strand
TTACTAAATTGTTTGTAGGAGGAAACCTTTGCTATTACTACATTTTAATTTTTCGTCATAAGAGAACAAAATTGTGATGACTTACTCCATTCATAAGCACTCCACAAGTCAGTTTTATCACTTGCAGGATCAACGATATTTACATTATTTCCATCAACACCAAGTATTGCTACCCAATGTTGATTTCCAGGTGTTGCTCCTTTAACTTCAATAGTTATGTGGAAACCTAAATTAAGATATTGCTTTATCAATTCTAGTTTTTCTGCTCTAGTTTTACCTCTTAAATTCACATTTCCAACATATCTGAAGTTTGGAACAACTTTATTTATAGGTGCATAATATAGATTTCCTTTTTCATCAAAGCCACCATTACTGTTTAGGGCTTCGACAAAAGTACCTGGATTAAATGGAACGATAGTTGTATTTGCTCCAGACTTTTCAATTAGAATTGCTATTGAAGTAACTAAACAACCTATATTTCCTATGGTACTATTTGTGTTTCCTATTCTTATATTAGACCAACTTTGTCCTGCTTGTCGCCAGTTAATAAAATCTCCAATATTATTTAAACCATAAATAACTCCACCCCAGAGTGAGTTATATTCGCTACTAGATAATTCATTATATTGCCTTATTTGAGCAGAATTAAAATGATAATCATTTTTCATCTGTTCTGCATTTTTAGAAGTTATCTTTATATGCAAAACTCTTTTTTCTACTTCTTTTGGCATTTCATCAGTATTGACACCCTGTTCTGTTACTTTTTCTGTTTTTACCTCTGAAGATAAACTATTCATTTCCCAGAATATCTGCTTTACTAATGCTTTTTTGTTATCATCCATTGTGATAACTTCTCCACCATCAAAACCATTGGCTTGTTTTACTGTGTAGATGATTAGAACATCTTTCCAAGTAGCCATATTGCCGTCAAGAACATAGTCGTCGTGAGGATTCTGGTCTTGTATAGTTTGTAATTTATCCGAAAACTCTTGATTACACTCGGCAATAACATCTTTCATAGTAATAGCATTAGGTCTAGTTTTTTCACTACTGAAGAATATGCCAAAAATAGAGCCAACAAGTAGCCCTATTAGACATATTATAACGATTACAACCATAGCAACCCAACCACCTGCAAGAAGTAAAGAGATAAGAGCCTTTGTTGCAGCAATTATCCCTTTTATCGCAGATATAGTGGCTTTCACTACTGCCTTTGTTGCTCTAGCAGTTTGTTTCGCAGTTTCTCTGGCAAGTTTTAATGCTCGTTGTGAAGCCTTAACAGATTCTTTCGCCACTTTCTCTGTTTTCTTTGCAACACTTTTACCAGTCTTTATTGCAGTTTTTGTTCCTTTAGTTGCAACTTTTTTATTTTTTTGAGCCAGTAGTTTATCTTTAATATTTTTAATTTTGACTTTTGTCTTAATAACATTGTCTTTTGTATCTACTACTGCTTTTTTACCATATTTATTGAAATGATAAACTGTTTCATCAACTGTTCTATTTGCAACAAAAGTAATTTTATTACTACCATCTTCTATAATATTACTATCGTTAGACTGTGTACTTTCTGCTTTTTCTTTTGTATGAACTATGGTGTCTTTTAGTCTTTCGGTTGCTATTACCCCCTTATCAAGTGTCTTTATCGTTTTTTTACCAACTTCTTTTACTTTTATATCTGCCATTATAGACACCTCCTAGACTAATCACTTTCGCCCGGCTTCGTAGTCATCAATTTATAAAGTTTTGTATTCGTAGGGAATTTGCTTATAAAAGGAACAAGCGAACTTCCTACTTTTAAAAGCCCCTGTCCTGCTCCAACATTAGTAATATAATTCATTTGCAAGTCTGATATATTAAGTAGTTTTGCAAGTTCTACTCTATCGGTACTTGCTTGATTAAGCATTACAATAAACTCACTATTCGCTAACATTGTCCTAGCAGTATGGCTTTGTAAAAGGTCATCTACATTTTGGGTAATACCAGTAGCATAAGCACCATACTTACGAACTCTTTTCCATAAAGTAAATAGGAAGTTTGCTGAATATTCGTGTTGAAATAAAAGATAGATTTCATCAATAAAAATAAAGGTATTTCTACCTTTAGCCCTGTTCATTGTTATTCTATTTAAAATATTATCAAGCACAACTAACATTCCGATAGGTTGTAGTTGTTTTCCTAAATCTAAAATGTCATAACATATTAACCTACTATTTGTATCAACATTCGTTTGTTTAGCGAAAGTATTTAAACTACCATCTGTAAATAATTCAATAGCAAGTGCTATCTCTTTTGCTTCTGGCTCTGTTTGTTTTAGTAGTTCTTCTCTAAAATCTTGTAGAGTTGGTGGTGTTCCCTGATAGTTGCCCTGTTGATAATGTCTATATACTTGAGCAGTACACCTATCAATTATTGATTTTTGTTTTGGTCCGAGATTATTTCCCCCTATCAACTGTTCGCACAAAGATAAAATAAACTCTGACTTCAAAATAACAGGGTTTGCTCCATCTCCGTATTCGCTATTCATATCCATTGCGTTTATATGATTATCACTCGTTGCTGATATATGGATTACTTCCCCTCCTAATGCTTTTACAAGCCTACTTTCTTCTCGTTCTGGGTCAACTACAATTACATCTGCATTTGGATCACGAAGTATAACTGACACTATTTCATTTTTAGCAGTAAATGACTTACCAGAGCCACTAACTCCAAGAATAAAACTATTTCCATTTAGAAGTTGTCGCCTATCTGCTATAATCATATTTTTGCTTATAACATTTTGACCGTAGTAAATACCGTTCTCGTGATTTATCTCTTGCACCCTAAAAGGAATAAAAACACCTAGACTTTCGGTCGTAAGTGTTCTTAAAGTATCTATTTTTCTAACTCCGTGTGGCATAGCAGTATTAAGTCCGTCCATTTGCTGAAATTTTAGAATTGCGAATTGACAAAGGTGTTTTCTAGCCGTTGTAAGTAAACTCTCTGTATCATTATCAAGTTGCTCTTTTGTATCTGCCGTATGCACCATTGTAAGAACTGATAAAAACATTCTTTGGTCACGAGTAGTTAAATCATCTAAAAACTCTTTGCTTTCATTTCTCTGTTGTTCTAGGTCATAAGGTATAACAGCACTAAAGTTTTGATTTGCATTTTGTCTGCGTTGCCAATTCGTGATATTTGTTTCTACACCAAGTCGCCTATTTTCTACTTCTCGTACTGCTTCATCCATAGCGATAGGCACTACATCAATAGACATCATAATATTTCTATTAAGGTCTGTTAGTTCTGCTACCATAGTATCTTTAATATAACTAGCATATTCTTTTAAGAACAATACTCTACCATAGCGATTTCCCATTTTAAAATAGTCTTTTTCAAATTCTATTGAATCTGGACATACATAATCTTTGAAACTATGTCCTTTTTTCATATTCGATAACATATCAAAATTGAAACAAGTTTCTTCTCCTACTCTATAAAAGTCGTGACATATACGAAGTCTATCAACTGCGTCTAGTTCGATACACTTTGAGCCTAATTGTGAGAAGTGATTACTTAAATCTGCTCCGATACGAGCAAAGTAATTTCTTGCTTCTTCGATATTCTTTTTATTAACTGAAACAGTAATAAATTTTTCTTGTATAATTCCATTTGCTCCAGTTGCTTGATCTAAAAGCATTTTATTATATTCTTTTCTATATTCATCAAGACTATCTTCATTCATAGGAAGTAATATAGTCTTTTCAAAATCCACTTTATTTAATCTACGATTAGATATAGTGATTTTAGTAGTTGCTCCACAGTCAAAACTATTTAATAGTTCTGAATATTCCAAAAACATTGCTTCTTTATCACTACGACTTGCTACTGCATAATTTATATCTGTAAATCTAAATGTTTTAGAGTATTTATTCTTGCCAACTAAAAAGACACCATCTTCCCAGATTCGTTGAACTGGTATGGTGTCCTGTACTCCTTTAGGAGCAACAAACTTTTCTTTATCATTTTTAAATAACATTTTTAGGGTTTTCATTATCTGCACCCCCTATCATCTTTTTTAGTAGAAATTCTTTCTACTTCCTCTACATCATATTTATTGATAGGATAAGTTGTTCCCTCACTATCACGAGCAATATATTCTAACTCATCAAATACGAGTGCTTTCCAATCGTTTTTATGAACTTCTTTCCCATCAAGTTCATTCATTAGTTTCATTACTTCATCATCTACTTTATCAAGTAAATTCTCTTTTTCTAGTCTTTTTAACATTAACTCTTTTCTAAAAACTAACATTGTTTTCCTCCTTTTTCGATTTCATCTTTTAATAATTCATAATAAAAATTAGTGGGCTTGAAAGCTAATTGTTTAGGCACTAAAAACTCTGATTTTAACCAAGCCCATATAAACTTCTCGGCTGTCATACCATTGTAAGTAAGAAAGCCTAGTGCTGCAAATGGCGAAGCACCCAAAATGCACACCCAAGAAAGTGTTTCTATTCCGAATTTGCCCTTTAATAAGAAGTAAAGTAAAACTGCTACTCCACAAGCAAAGACAGAAAAAATGAACTGTCTTAAAGACAGTCCAAAGAATATACTTTCGGTATAATTTCTAATCTCTCGATTTATTTTAACTTCCACTTATTATCTGCTCCTTTCTTGTTTTTTTAACTTTTTTTCTTGTTCTTTTTTATCTTTTTCTTCATCATAGATATACTCACATAATTCTTTTGTATCTAACTTTGCCATATCTCTAGCAATTTTTAAAGAATCTAAAGCATAGCCATTTGTAATGCCACTCCTAGAATCATCATTATCTTTAATATTATCTTGTAAGTTTTGATAATAAACATCATCTTGCAAATTTTCTCTACCATTTCGTAGCAAATATTCTAATGCCAATGCACATTGAAACGGATCTTGCCCTTTTATGATTTCCTCATATTTTTTCATAAACAATTACCTTTCCCTTTCTTTGTTTTTGAATTTCATATTGTGAGTATCGTAGAAAGAAGATACATATTTTGAAATATCTTCTTTTACCATTATACTCTCTTTACTTGCTAATTCTTTGTCACTTTCTGTTTTAGAAGATAAAGATTTCATAAAAGCCTTATCTTCCTTATCTTTTAATTCTCTAAAACCTTTATCTTCCCATAATAAATTAGCAATATAATTTAATTTTTGTAATATCTTATTACTACCACTTAATATTTCGATATTTCCTGTCATAAGTCCATTGGTAATAAACCATTTTTCAAAGTCAATTTGTCCTAGTTCCTTATATCTTCTCGTTAAACCTATATTTTCTTCACTATAATAATCTTTTGGGTAAACATTATTGCTACATTGTCTTGTATAGACTTTTCCATCTTTGTAAGTCATACTTTTAAAAAGTTCTCTACTCATAGTTGCCTACCTTTCTTCTCTATCGTGAAAGGCAAGATTACCACCGTTTATTACCTTTTCGTATGCTTTTTCTCCAGAATTTTTATCATAATAATATCTGCCATACCCCCAAGACAAATTATTTTTTTCTTTATCAATGGTATAATTAAAAGCAACAATATACTCTTTTCGATTCATACTAGGAACATCTTTCTCTACTAATGCAATAGCCTCATCTTTTCTAAATCCTGTTTCAAGTATTTTTAAGTTACCATTATAATTTTTTTCTTCAAAGCCTATAGTTTCTTTATATTCATTCTCTATTCTTTCTTTATTATTAGATAGCCATTCTTGTAGCATTTCATAACTAGAACGATTAAAATTAGAATATTCTTTTGAATCTAAAAATTGATTTGCAACGTAATCACAGAAATCATAATTAGTATCACATTCTAAAACCCCATATTTATTTATCATATCGTGTAATAAGTCATATCCTAAAACAAAAGTAAAATATGCCTTTTCGCTTTCTAAATCTGTCTTATCAATATATACTTCATCAATATATTCCTTTATATTTTGTTTTAATCCAACAGTATTTAAAGATACATTTTCTGCATAATTTCCATCTATATAGTCCTGTTGGCTTTTATAAATTGTGACTAGATTTTCTTTTGGGTTATCATAATTAGTTTCATCTGCTTCAATAACATAACCTTTATAAGTCATAGTTTCTTGAAATGCTAATCCATCAAAATATTTCATTATATTTGGTGTATCAAGATTTGTTTTTTCATCTAAATATTCTTTAGTAATTCCATTATTTGCACAAAATTGTAAGTACCATTGCACTCCATCTTTATTGTTTATATCTTCTGGATATAGTTCTTCGATAGAAGTCCATATATTATAATGAGTTTCAGCAGTGATATATCCAATTTGATACACACTTTCTAAATCTTTAAATAAATAATTATCAAAACTATAATCCCATTCTGGTACTTTAGCATAACCCGTTTTCATTTCTTTAGTAAATGGTGTAAATTCTACTATTTTATCTACTCCATTACTAATAATACTTATAGTGTCATTAGTATCTGGATTTATCAAAATATAATCTATTTTTGTTCCAAATAGTTCTTCATCTTCTTTTATCGAGTTTTCTATATTATTTTTAATAAAATTTATAACATCTTCTGTTGGCATTATCTCGCCTCCTTATCTTTGTTTCTATTATTTTTTAACAAATCTTCTATTTTATCAACTGCCTTATTTTTTGAAACAAAAGTATTATAATCTACAAAATCATTCGGATATTTATCGCCAAGTTTTATCTCTTTATTAGTTATCATTGAGCCTATTCTATTTACACAAACGCTTTTTTCAATGGAGGCAATATCATTACCAAAATCACTATCTCGTAAATCATAACAATAAAGTCCTTTACTTTCATATTCTTTTCTTTCTTCATTACTCAAAATATGAGTTACTAAATATTTCATAAATCATCACTCTCCTATAATCCCATCATTTCTCGCACTACACGATCGGCTAGTTTTATTGTTCCGACTAACACTAACATATTGAAAATCAACTCGCCTATATACTTCCAAACTTGAGTAACGGCTGCTGCGTTTGCATCCACAACTGGTGGGCTAGAAGCAAATAGTGAGAATATGATACAAGCAAGAACAATAATTGCTCCCTCTAGGCATACAGAACAATATGATTTTAAGAAACTCTTTCCAACATTTTGTACTGGCTCTCCGGCAAATGTGCTTAAAGGTATCGGAGCAATAGCAGTATATAAATACAATTTAAAGAATCTACCATACACAGTCATTATCATTATAAAAGACAAGACTGTTATAAATAATCCACCTATCAAAGTGACAGCCCATAATGGAATTGACTCGAAAAAGCCACAACTTTCTATTGCATTTATAATCCCCTGTGGAAGTGTTGTTTGTGTTGCTCCACCAAGTCCTGCTGCTGTCATAATTGTTGATATTGCACCCTGTACTATCTTAAATATAGATAACATTAAGTTAAGTCCATAGGTAACAACTATCTTTGCTATGGCAAATCTAATAAATAATTTTAGTGCGTGTTCTGGCTTCTTTACTTCTGCAAATGAGCCACAAGTTTTCATTACACCTACAACAAAAAATAACACTAAAAGTGCTAAACCTATTGCTTGTAATGCTCCGTGAATATTAACAATAACATTCCAAATTGTGCCACCCTTAAATTGTTCTGGCGACTGTGTAATAAGTCCCCATATTTCCGATAACTTACTATTCCAAGTTTCCAAAGCATTCTGTAAATTTTGTACTACCCAATTTCCAGACATTTAATGCACCTCCTTATAAATAAAATTAGGGAGTAAGATTTTCTCTTACCCCTCTGCTTCTTCAACATCTTAACTACCTGTAATCATATTTAGGATTTCTTTTGCAAAAGTAATGATAATACCACCTGCAACAGTCAAGAAACCATTTGCTCTTTGGCTAGGGTCGTGACTCTTTAATGCAAGACCCACTTGCACAATTCCCCAACCTAGTAAAATCATACCGATAGCACGAATCAAACCAAATATAAAGTTTGATAAATTGTTTACTACTGCTAAAGGATCATCTGCTGCAAAAACTGTCATACTTGTTCCAATAGTTAGTGCAAATGCACATACTCCTAAAGCATATACTTTAAATAACTTCTTTCCTTTTTTTCCTAATTTTAATTTATTATTTTTCATTTTTCCTATTCTCCTTTTCCTTAAAATATTCTTCTATCTCCTCTGAAGATAAAAGTTCATAATCTCCATCAATTTCTTCTATTTCTGTAATTGGCATATTAGGTACACCATCTAAAATTGAAATTGAGGCTACTGCATTTTCTGTTCCACCGTGAATATATGGCTTTTCTTTCCCATCTGTGGTCTTTGCTACATTAGGGTGTTTTAAAATGTCATACTTAAAGTCCATTATAGGTCTTTCGCCCCTTATGAATAACAAAGCGTAACGATTATCTAAAAGCCTTACTTCATCTGGTGTTAAGAGTTCTCTACCACTAATTTGATAGTTAGTAGAATAATTACCAGAATGACCGGTACTCTTACCGTGTGTATCTAAATCTATCGTTTCTTTTCCGAGCAACTCACTAACATACTTGTGTGTACTTTGCTCGTTTCCACCAAGATATAGAAATTCATCACAGTTACCGACAATGCTCTCCCATTGTTTCTCGAATAAAGCCTTTAACTGGGCTAGATTTTGTAAAATAATGCTTACTGATACTTCTCTGCTTCGCATTACTGAAAGAATCTTGTCGAAGTCATCTGGTAAAGATACATTGGCGAACTCATCCATTACAAAATGCACGTGTACTGGTAAACTTCCACCATACTTATGGTCTGCCAAAAAAAACAACTGCTGAAACAGTTGCGTATATAAAATGCTTACAAGAAAATTAAAACTCGTATCGTTGTCTGGTATAAGTGCAAATAATGCTGTCTTTTTTTCTCCTAGTGATGGTAAGTCTAATTCATCTACCATTGTAAGAGAAGCCAAACTTTCCAAATTAAATTTTTCTAATCTTGAAGCAAGTGTAATTTGTATTGATTTTAGTGTTTTAGCCGAGCCACTTCTATAATCACGATAATACTTGACTGCAATGTGTTCTGGCTCTCTACTTTCTAACTTGTTAAATAAGACATCTAACGGGCTTAAATAACTATCATCATCTTCGTGTACTTCCCCTGCTCTTAATAACTCCATAACCATAGGGAAGTTTTGTTCTTCTTCTGGTGCTTCGTACTTTAAATAAAATACAAGTGCCAAAAGTAACATACTTGCAGCCGTGTCCCAGAATGGGTCATTACTAGATGAGCCTTTCGGTGTTGTTGCCTTAAACAAGTTTGTCACAAGTTTTTGAACATCATTGTCCGATTTTAGGTAAACAAACGGATTATAACAATGACTTTTTTCCATATTGATTAAGTCTAGTACCTTTACTTCATACCCAGACTTTTCTAATAGGTGTCCTAAATCTCTGACTATTTCGCCTTTTGGATCAAGAACAACAAAAGAAGTATTTGTCTGCATAATATTAGGCTTACAATAAAATCTCGTTTTTCCTGCTCCACTACCACCACAGACTAAAACATTCAAATTTCTTCGGTGTTTCTTACCATTTAATCCTAGCCCTACATTTTGGGTTAAGATTTTGTTATTTGATATAGGCATTTGCTTATACTTTTTATTTACTTCTC
>CAMNSB010000057.1 GCA_946554325.1 uncultured Mycoplasmatota bacterium | reverse complement strand
ACTGCTACTGGTGCATATCGTGATATTGCACATCCAATTAATCCAGAAGTACGTAGTATGTTTGAAGAAGCAATTATTGATGCATATAATAATGCAGAAGATGTTGCTGAATCAACAGAAGAAGAATAATATGATTTTAAAAGGCGCTCGTTGAGTTGCCTTTTTATGTTTTGGAGGGAGAAAAATGAAAGATTAATTATTACAAAAGATAAAAAAAGAAGTTCAAAGTCGTTCTCTTTTGCAAGAGAAAATAAAAAAGATAGAAACTAGAATACGATGTTTAGAACAAAACCCTGTAGTAGGTGGGTATTTATCTTTACTAGACAAGTTAGAAGAAGTTGATAGTGATAGAATCTTGCAATGGAAGAATGTTGATATGGTAATGTCCGCTTATTATCTTTATCAAAATGAGATAGATAAGACGAATGGAATTATGGTTTGTTTGGGAACATTCAAGATGTCTAATGAATTAGATATTGTTCATGGTCCCTCTTCTATTACAGTATCCTATGATTCTGAAGACGCAGAATTTAGAAATTATGTGGATTTAGAAAAAAGTATGACTGAGTTTTTTTCTGTTCCTATTTCTTTATATGAGGAATTTGAAAAGAAACATACTGTGATTTTTCCTCCTGTTTATTCTCCAGAGAGCTATTTTTATCATTTACAAAAAGAATTTTTGAATGATGCCGTTTCATTTGGACAAGAACAAGCAGTACAGAATGTTCTTATCAAATGTTTTAATAAATAATTATATAAAAACTTTCGTCTTTATGCTACAAATATAAGAACTATGATTACTAGAATGATTCGAATAATTTTTATGATATGGATTATTTTTTTCTTTTTGGTTGATAAATCTACTATTAAATATAGTAATGTTAATACAATTGTAATATATTATATTGTTATTTTATGTTAATTAAAAATAGTTAAAATATATGTCTATTTCTTTTCTTTTTTCATATAGTATAATAAGGAGGAGAAAATGGATAAAGGGGAAAATATTAATAATTATAATCATGCTATTAGTTTGACAGAAAGAAAGAATTTAGTAATTTCAGGAGTTAAAAAGATTGATAATTTTGATAATGAGCAGTTTATGATGGATACTGTTATGGGTTATCTTTTAGTAAAAGGAGAAGGATTGGAGCTTATTAAATTAGATACTATGCAAGGGACTGTTATTATTAAGGGACTTATTTCTGGTATGAATTATTTGGAAGAAGGAAATCATAAAAGTAAGGAGAATACGATTTTTAATCGATTATTTAAGTAATGGTTTTACAGATGCAAGTTGTTTCTCTTTTTTATTCTTTTGTGTTTGGTGTTTTTTTTGGAATTTGTGTTAATTTTCATTATGTGCTTTTATTTTCTCGGAAAAGATGGTTTCAGATTTTTATGAATTTTATTTTTGTAGTAGATATGGCTCTTATTTATTTTTTAATCCTTAAGATGATAAATGGGGGAATCTTACATTTTTATTTCTTTTTACTTATATTATTAGGTTTTTTTGTTAGTTTTTACAGTACAAAAAAGATAAGATATTTTTTACGGAAATTGACAAAGGGAAAAAAAGTGGTATAATTCTATTATCGACTATGAATGAGAAAAGTGATATCTATTTTATTTTAGCGAATTAGAGTATGGTGTGAGTCTAATAATAAAAGGTATTAACAGAACACTCAGGAGTTGCTTATCGAAAGGAATTTCTTAGTAGGTTAGGCCGGGTAGCAATCCGTTATCTTATTGCTAGATTTGTTAGAATCGAAAAAAGTGATTATGAAATAATATGTTTTATAATAAATTGGGTGGCACCGCGGAAGCACTAGTTTTCGTCCCTTATGGATGGATACTAGTGTTTTTGTATGGAAAGAGAGGAGATATATTATGTGTGGATTTATGGTTAGTACAAAAAAAGATATTTCGGTTCAGGAGTTTGAAAAGAGTTTTTCTTCTATTTCTTATCGTGGTCCTGATATGACGAGAATTGAAGAGGGAAAGGGAATTTTTGGTTTTTATAGGCTTGCTATTATGGGACTTGAAGAAAGTGGTATGCAACCTTTTAAGAGAGATGGCAGTATGCTTGTTTGTAATGGAGAAATATATGGATTTCAGGAGGAGAAGAAGAAGTTAGAGTCTTTCGGTTATACTTTTTTGGGGAATAGTGATTGTGAGGTTTTACTTCCTATGTTTTCTCATTATGGTGTAGAGATGTTTTCTAGACTTGATAGTGAATTTGCTTTGGTTTTATATGATAGTGTAGAGGATCAATTTATTGCAGCACGAGATCCTATTGGAATTCGTCCTATGTTTTATGGTTATTCTAAGGTTAGTCATTCTATTATGTTTGCGAGTGAAGCGAAAGCTCTTACTTGTTTGTGTTCGGAAGTTTTTCCTTTTCCACCAGGTTATTATTATAAAGATGGGAAGTTTATTTGTTATTATGATGCAACTTCTCACAAGAGGAGTGTAGAAGACATTTCTATTATTTGTAATGGTATTCGAGAAAGATTAGAAAAAGCGGTTTTGAAACGATTGTCTTCGGATGTTCCAGTTGGATTTTTACTTTCTGGAGGACTTGATTCTTCTCTTGTTTGTAGTATTGCTAGTCGGTATACAAAATCAAAAATTCATACCTTTGCTATTGGCATGAGTGAAGATGCGATTGATTTAAAGTATGCTCGTCAAGTTGCAGAACATATCGGTAGTATTCATACAGAAGTTATTATGACAAAAGAGGAGGTTATTTCTGTTTTACGTGAAGTGATTTACCATTTAGAAACATGGGATATTACTACTATTCGTGCTTCTATTGGAATGTATCTTTTATGTAAATGGATTAGAGAAAATACAGATATTCGTGTTTTATTAACAGGAGAGGTTAGCGATGAATTGTTTGGTTATAAATATACTGATTTTGCTCCTGATGCAGAGGAATTTCAAAAGGAGAGTGAAAAGAGGATTCGAGAGCTTTATATGTATGATGTATTACGGGCAGATCGATGTATTTCGGGATGCTCTTTAGAAGCACGTGTTCCTTTTGCGGATTTGGATTTTGTTGATTATGTACTAGGTATTTCTCCAGAAAAAAAGATGAATACTTATGGAATTGGAAAGTATTTGTTACGTAAGGCCTTTTCTGATGATAATTATTTACCTGAAGGTATTTTGTATCGCGAAAAAGCGGCTTTTTCTGATGCTGTTGGTCATTCGATGGTTGATTATTTAAAAGAATATGCGAATAGTTATTATAGTGATATGCAGTTTTACGATGCAAAAAAGAAGTATTTAAAGCATACTCCATTTACTAAAGAAGCACTTTTATATCGAGAAATTTTTGAAGAGTTTTATCCAGGCATGAGTGATTTTATTGTTGATTTTTGGATGCCAAACTCTAATTGGGCAGGTTGTAGCGTAGATGATCCTAGTGCAAGAGTACTGTCAAATTATGGAAATAGTGGCAGATAGAGAGAAAAATCCCTTTTTATGTTCTAATTAGTGTGTTATTTTTACTTAAAACAGCAGTTATCGTTTGTCTGTAAAATGATGTAAATGTTGGATTCTTCCTATTGTGATTTTTCTTGACATCGTCTATAATTTATAGTAGATAGGTAGGTGGTAAAGTGGCAAGGAAGAAAAAAAATAAAAAAGCGAAAAGAAGAATTTTGTTTTTGGGTTTTGGATCTTTGATTATTATTGCTGTTACCACTTTTTCAATAGGTCGTTATTGGGTTGAAATATTAGAAAAATATCAAGAAAAAAAACAACTGGAAAAAAAGCTTACCAAGTTGAAGGAAAAAGAGGAAGTTTTAAAAGTGGATGCTGATAAATTGCAAGATCCTGATTATATTGCGAGATATGCTAGAGAAAAATATTTTTATTCAAAAGATGGAGAGTTTATTTTACGATTACCATAGAATAGTTGAGTCTGTATTTTTTATTTTTTTAAAACTTTATTAAGTGATTTTCCACTTTCTTCCCTTATATCTTGTAATATGAATTCATAAATAGTAGCTTCGTTTTTTATTCTTTGTTTTTCATTTATATCTAGGTTAGTTGCTATTTGATCTTGTAGTGATTTTATTTTTTCATCTACTATATAAGATGATACTAATGATTCTAAATCAGCATATAAAAGATTACTAGTATCTATTTCTTCTACTGGCACTAATTCTTGAGCTATTATTTTTTGCTTTTTTGTATCTTTTATATGTTCTTTTTTGCTTTCTATTTCTTTTAAATAAGTTTCTGTTTCACTTTTTTCGTTTATTTTTTTAATTTTCTCATCTTTTATATTAATAATCTTATTTATTGTTGTTATTCCTGTTACTTCTAAAAATGTAGTGATGCTTGCTACTGATAAGTAACTTAGTTCTAATGATGCTAATAAATAAGGCATTATGATTCCTACTCCTAGCAAACCTAATAGTGATATTATAATCCATCTTTCCATTTAAAATCCCCCTTTTTTCTTGCGTATTATATTATAAAATGATTGATTTGTCAAATGGATGATTCTTTTTATAAAATTTCTGGTATAGTACTTGTCGGAAGTTTTATTTTTCGGTACAATAGTGGTGGTGACGAGATGAAGAAGAATAATTTAAATATAGAAAATCATTTTTCCTTTCAAAAAGGATTAAAAATTGTGATTGGATGTTCTGGAGGACCAGATTCTATGGCACTTTTTGATATGCTTTTAAGACTTCGTGAAAAATATCAGCTTTTTTTAGTTTGTGCTCATGTGAATCATAATTTACGAAAAGAAAGTATTGAAGAAGAGGCTTATTTACGACAGTTTTGTAAAGATCATTTTGTATTTTATGAAACTATGACGATTGAAAAATATGGTGAGGATAATTTTCATAATGAGGCTCGTACAATTCGATATCATTTTTTTGAAGATATCATTCGTAAGTATCATGCCGATATTTTAATGACTGCACATCATGCGGATGATTTGATGGAGACTATTTTAATGCGAATTAGTAGAGGTTCTAATTTAGGAGGATATAGTGGATTTCATACTATTACTTCAAAAGATAATTATGTTATTGCAAGACCTTTAATTTCTTTTACAAAAGATGAATTAGAAGAATATAATAAAGTTCATCATGTAAAATACTTTATTGATAGGTCTAATAAAGAAAGTAAATATACTAGAAATCGTTATCGTAAAGAAGTTCTTCCCTTTTTAAAAAAAGAAGATATTCGTATTCATGAGAAGTTTTTGAAGTTTAGTGAAGTTTTATATCAAGCGAATTCTTATATTGAAAAAGAGACTAAGAAGGCACGAGAGAGAGTTATTTGTGATAATCGGTTAAGAATTGATTCTTTTTTGAAAGAAGAACCTTTTATTCAGAAAGAAATTTTGTATTTTCTTTTTTCTGAGTTTTATCAAGATGATTTAATATTAGTTAGTGATAAGCATATAGATTTAATGTATCAGCTTATTACTAGTAGGCGTGCTAATCTTACTTATAATCTTCCTAATGAAGTAGTTGCTATTAAAAGTTATAATGAGTGTTATTTGGAGCGTAGGCCTGATTTTCTTAGTACTTATGAAATAGAGTTTTCATCTTTTGCTACATTACCTAATGGTCATATTATTGAAAAGATTGATGAGACTAGTGATAATAGTAATTTTGTTTGTCGTCTTGATAGTAGAGAGATTCAATTACCTATTACTATACGTACTCGTAAAATTGGTGATAGGATGTCTATTAAGGGCTTAAATGGTACAAAGAAATTAAAAGATATTTTTATTAATTCAAAGGTTGATATTCAAAAAAGGGAGCTTTGGCCAGTGGTTGTTGATGCTTGTGGTACTGTTTTGTGGCTGCCAGGTTTAAAAAAGTCTAAATTTAATAAAACAAAAGTGGAAAGTTATGATATAATAATGAAATATCGATAGGAGGAGAGATATTTGTGAATAAAAAAACAGTAAAAAAGGGGTTACTTCCTTATGTATTTATCTTTTTGATTATGATTGCAATATATTATTGTTTTAATGTGGCAAATCAAAAGGTTAATACTTTAACTTATAATGAATTTATGGAAAAAGTATCAGATGGTTCTGTTTCCAAACTGGAGATTACACCAAGGGATAGAGCGAAAACTTATGAGATTCGAGGAAAACTTGAAAAATATAAGGAAAATGAGTCTTTCTTTGTTCGTGTTCCTCTTAGTGAAGGGGTTATGAAAAAGATTATTGATGCCTCTGAGACACAGAATTTTAAGATGACTACAGTTGCTGATCCAGAATCTAGTTCTCTACTTTTAGTGTTAATCAATGTTTTACCAATTGTGTTATTAGTAGGTTTCGCTTTCTATTTTTTCAGTAGACAAATGGCTGGAAATAAGAATTCTATGGATTTTGGAAAAAGTAAAGCTCGTTTAAATAGTGATAATAATAAAGTGACATTTAAGGATGTTGCAGGACTTAAAGAAGAAAAAGAAGAAGTTAAAGAGTTAATTGATTTCTTAAAAAGTCCTAAAAAATTTCAAAAACTTGGGGCTAGAATCCCAAAAGGAGTTTTGTTATTTGGACCTCCAGGTACAGGTAAAACTTTGCTTGCAAAAGCAGTGGCAGGGGAAGCTAATGTTCCATTTTATTTTATTAGTGGATCTGACTTTGTGGAATTATTTGTTGGAGTTGGTGCAAGTCGTGTTCGTGATATGTTTCAACAGGCTAAGAGAAATGCTCCTTGTTTAATTTTTATTGATGAAATTGATGCTGTTGGTCGTCAGAGAGGTACTGGACTTGGTGGAGGTCATGATGAACGTGAGCAGACATTAAATCAATTACTTACTGAGATGGATGGGTTTGGTGCTAATGAGGGAATCATTATTATAGCAGCAACTAATCGTCCTGATGTACTTGATCCAGCACTTCTTCGTCCTGGAAGATTTGATCGTCAAGTAACAGTTAATTTGCCAGATGTTAGAGGACGTGAAGAGATTTTGGCTGTTCATGCTAAGAATAAGATATTAGCAGATGGTATTACCCTTCATAATCTTGCTAAGAGAACACCAGGTTTTAGTGGAGCAGATCTTGAAAACTTACTTAATGAAGCGGCACTTCTTGCCGTTCGTCGTAATAAAGAAAAGATTACTATGAGTGAAGTAGATGAAGCTACTGACCGTGTTTTAATGGGACCTGCTAAGACTTCTCATAAATATAGTGAAAATGATCGTAAGCTTGTTGCTTATCATGAAGCGGGGCATGCAGTTATTGGATTAAAACTTGATAATGCCAATGATGTTCAAAAAGTTACTATTATTCCGAGGGGATCTGCTGGTGGATATAATATGATGGTTCCAAGTGAGGAAAAATTATGTTCTACTAAGACCGATTTATTAGAACAAATTACAGGATTACTTGGAGGACGTACTGCTGAAGAGATTATTTTTGGTGAGATTACAACAGGAGCCCATAATGATTTTGAGAAAGCTACTAAAATTGCTCGTGCTATGGTTACAGAGTATGGTATGAGTGATTTAGGACCATTACAGTTTGAACAACAGGCCGGAAGTGTTTTCTTAGGACGTGATTATAATAAGAGTCAACATTTTTCAAATGAAGTTGCTAATGAAATTGATATGGAAATGAGAAAAATTATTAATGACTGTCATAAGTCTGCTACTGAGATTATTAAGAAGAATAAAGAGTTATTAAAATTAATTGCAGATGCACTTCTTGAGTATGAAACTCTTACTAAAGAACAAATTGACTATTTAGTAAAAAATGGTAAAATGCCAGATGAAGATGAGGATAATTTGGAGGCAATGTCTGTTACGAAACTTAGAGAACTTGCAAAAGAGAAGGGCATTAAGAATTATTCTAAGATGTCAAAAGCAGAGTTACTTCGTGAATTAGATGTTTAAGGGACTTGTGTTTGGTCTCTTTTTTTGATATATTTGAACTAGGAGGTTTTGGTTTTATGAAGTTGTATGAGCTTAGTAAAAGTAAGAAAAATGTAAAGGAGATAGAGTTAGTACAAAATCCAGAGTTAATTTATCAGTATAAAGATAAATATGTTTCTAGGTCTAATATTTATTGGTTTGAGACTACTGATAAGGCTCTTGTAGATGAGATGTTTAAAGAGCAGAAAATTAGTTCTTTAAAATTAAATGAAAAGAATAGAATTAGTTTTCATTCTTCTATTGATAAAATTAAAGATACTATTGTTTATAGTGAGTTGCGACGTGTTGGGGTTATGTCTCTTAATTCCTTAGTGGAAAGGGTAAAAATGGAGCAGGTTTTAGAAGGATATATGAGAGGAAATTATACTTGTCATAATTTGCTTGATGTATATCTTAGTTCTGATGATAGAGATATTAATTATTGTAATCATTTTTTAATGTTGAGTGATTATGAAGAAGCTTATTTTGAATCTATTGATCGTTATTATTATTTAGCGAAAAATATGTTGGATTTGCCAACTGAGCTATATAACTTGGAATTGCTTGAACAAAAGCGTTATGATTTGTTTGCTAGGACGAATTTTCCTTGGATGGAAGAATCATTATCGTGTTATGATTTTTCATCAGAGAAAAATATAGGTTCTGTTGAATCTATTTCTGATTCTAATATAGAAATTTTTTTAGAGAAAGATGCTCCTGTTCTTTCTTTATATAGGAAAATTAAGAGTAATAAGAATAGGTGAGTTTATTGTTAAAATTTAGTGAAAAAGTGTGAATTTGGACTATTTATAGTCTTTTTTTTATGTTTAAGTTGTTAAAAAAGTAGAAAAACGTAAATTTTTAGACTAAATTCCGTTATTTATTTAAAACGGACTTCCAAATAGAAACTAGCAAAAGTAGAAAAAAGGTAGAAAATACTTGAAAATTTAGAGAAATATGATATAATATGTAGACAAATTGAGAGGGGAATCGGTTTATGAGAAAAAAGAGATTATTATCTATTATTTTGCTATTTTTTGGCGTATTTCTTATTTTTGTTGGGTCTAATTTAGAATTAGCTATTCAGATAATGAGTAATACTACGAAAAGTCAACCTATTGCGTATACTACCTCTAATACAGGGGATTTTACTTATTTGTCTGATATTGAGTATATAGCAAGTCAATCTTATGCTGGTTGGGATAAAATCAGATATAATGAAATTAATGGAGGAGGAAATATTTCTCTTAAAATAGAGAATAGTGTCTTTACTTTTAAGAAAGGTATTTGGGCACATGCTACTTCTCAAATTACTTATGATATTAGTAAATATAATTATAAATATTTTACTGCTTTTATAGGACTTAATACTACATCTAGTTCTGGTAATGGAGTAAAATTTAAAATTTTTACGTCTACTGATGGTAAAACTTGGGGTGAACCTAGTGTTTTTACTAAATTACCTAAAGAAACTGCAACTTTTATAAAAATTGATTTAGCTGGTGCTAAATATCTTCGTTTAGTTGCTGATTCTAATGGTTCTAATGCTAGTGACCATAGTGTTTATGCTGAGGCTAAATTAACTAATCAAGAATCTCAAGCGTCTAGTTTCAAATCACTTGATGAATATGATGCAATTATTAAAGCACAATATAATAATCAAAGTGATTTAACTGGTGAAATTGAATTTAACCTATTAAAAAGACAACTTATAAATAATGTTGGGCAATATACAATTAACTCATTTTATAATGAAAGTGAAGATAATAAAGCTGCTCTTGACTTTTTAATGACTAATCAAAAAGCATTAAAATATTACATCTTAGGAGGTAAACCAGCAGGAAATAATTATTATAAATCATTAACAGAGTATTCTAG
>CAMNSB010000056.1 GCA_946554325.1 uncultured Mycoplasmatota bacterium | reverse complement strand
ATTTACTCATATAAAAACCTCGTTTCCTATGTCCAAGAAACGGGGTTCATATCATATTTGGGTTCTCCTTTTTATTTATATTTATAGTGATGTGGTTTCTCTAGTGAAATATTTAAAATAATTCCTACAATAATCATATAAGAAAGTAAACTAGAACCACCGTAACTAATAAATGGAAGGGTAATACCTGTAATTGGAAAAATACCTATTGTCATACCAATATTTTGTACTTGTTGAAAAACTAACATTCCCAGTATTCCGAATAATGCATAACGATCCGTATCTACAATCTTTCTTTTTGAAAGGGATAGTACTTTTAAATCAAAATAAGCAATTAAACTAATTAATGCTACTGCACCAATGAAACCAAAGTTAGAGGCAAAAACAGCAAAGATAAAATCGGTTCCAGACTCTGGAAAGTAAATCGGCGTTTTATTAAAACCATGACCAAAAAGTCCAGCACTACCAATTGCTGCCATAGCATTTTCAAGTTGCAGTCCACTACCAGACTTCCAGGCAAAAATTCTATCTAGTCGGTAGAATAAATCATTTCCAAATAGATTAATAAATAAATCTTTCTTAAAAAAGTAAAGTCCTAAGGTCGAGCCTGCTAGTAGAGAAATCAGTAAGAATGCAAGAACAAACCATCTCGCTCTAATTCCCGATAGAAAAAGAATACTTACATAAATAATCAAATAAATAATTACTACTCCCGTATCTGGTTCTAAAAAAGTTAAAATACTAGGAATGGCTACTACTACTAATGTTTTTATTAAAAAGATAAATTCTTCTTTTATCGTTGGACTACTATATTTTATTTTAAAATTGTGAACCATCACGCTTAATGTTAAAATTAAAATAATTTTCATAAACTCACTTGGTTGAAAACTTCCAATGCCAGGTATTACAAACCAACATTTACTGTTATTAATATCTGGTGCAAAAGCAAGCAGAAAAAGCAAAAGTAGGTTACAAGCACCATATAGATACCAAATATTACGATATAAGTAGTCATTTTTTATCTTGATTAATAAAAAGACTAAAAGACTTCCTACTGAGTACCATACTAGTTGTTTTAAAGCTAAGTTTCCTAGTTCTTTTGAAATATACGTAGAAGCACTATGAATCGTTAATAGACTTAATATTAAAAAGACTAGTAGAGGAACTATAATTCCTAAGTCAATTCTTTTTTTATGTAACATAAAATTCCTCCTTCAGTAATATATTATATCAAAAAGTAGCAAATTTTATTTCATAAAACATAAAATATTATAAAAAGAGGTGAAAAAATGGCTAAATTACCAAAAATTTATCAAAATAAAATTGAAAAAGAGCTTCATAATAATAAAAAAGTTTATTATTCTCAAAATAATGAACAAAAAATAGTAAATGAGGATAGTAAAGAAGAGGAGAAAAGAAGTGCTTTAGAAGTGATTGATGAAGTTTTTTCTTTACCAACCTATTCGTTTAACATTCCTTTATCTATTTATACAAAGGATAAGGTGTATCATACTAGTTTGATTGCAAAATCTAGGGGGCATATTATTACTTTTGATAATGATATGATCCCAATTGATGAGATTACTCATATTGAAAAAAGACAATAAAAAAGGTCCCCATCTTGGAGACTTTTTTGTTTAGCAAAGATCAACGAAAGTATCGGCGTAGCATTTAATAGCACTTACACAATTTAGGTTTATTGTAAAGAATTCGTTTGTGGCATTATAAACTGTTGTTCCATTTTCTACTGTTTGGTATAAGATTCTACAAGTACAACAACAATCATCTAGGCTTTCAACACGAAAGATGGTGCTTGCTTGCGTAGAACCGTTTACAGTATATGGGAAAGACCACATATTACCTGTAGTACAGTTAAATAGACTAATAGGACGAGTGTTATAGCAAATAAAGTTTTGTTCTGGTCCTAAGTATGGTTTATCACAACCAGTTGATCCACATTTTTTATGATCATGTCGTTGAAGTTTTATGATGGTTTCTAAAATATTGTGTAAGCATTCACAAGAATTTATATTTTCATTTTTTTCACACATAACTAATCTCTCCTTTCTAGATACAATCTAGTCTAATATCAGTTAGACATTTTAGAGCACACATACAATCTAGATTGACTGTTACAAAACTACTTGTTTTTTGATAATTGGTAGTAGGATCTTCTACACTAGGTGCTAAGACTCTAAGAGTTGCACAACATCCACTTACATTTTCTACACGAAATACACTACTAGTACCTGTCGTACCATTTAGTTCATAGCTTGATGTAAATAATTCATTTGTTTTGGTATATAACGTAATAGGACGAGTATTATAGCAAAGAATATTCCCACGTTCCCCTAAGTATGATTTTGTACAACCTTCTTCTATACAAATATCGTCACTAGCATTTTTTTGTAAGATGTCAATTACTCTTAGTATTTTTGCAAGACAGCAAGAATTCTCTTTTTCTTTCATTTTTTATCTCTCCTCTATCTATTTCTAATATAAGATATTCTGGAGGAACACTTTTGTGCCTTATGAATACCTAGTTCATTATATGTATTTAAAAAATAATAATTTCTTTCTTTTTTATTTTATTCTTGTTATAATAATAATGGTGATAAAAATGGAATATATAATTATATTTGTAGTATTAGTAATTATTTTACTTGCTATCTTAAAGGCTACTAAAAAAGATGCAGGACTTGATTTTAATAAGTTGGTGGAATATTTAGGTGGAAAAGATAATATTATTGAAACATCTATTAACTTATCTAGGTTTCGAGCTACATTAAAAGATATTAGTAAAGCGAACAAAGAGGGGATTCAAAAACTTGGTGCTAAGGGAATTGTTGAAATTGATAATCAATTAAAAATTATCTTAGGACCAGAATCTAGACAATTAAAAAAATATATTGATGACTTAAAGTGATAAATTTCGTCACTTTTTTTCATATTTCGACAGTATTCGACAAAACTATTTTCTATAATGGGTACAGAAAGAAGGTAGAAATATGTCGATTATTCTAGAAACTATTATTGTAAATACTGTTTATTTATTATTTCCTATTGCTGTTTATTTAGTCTATATTGCTTATATTCGTAATATGGATTTAGAAGAGAAAAAAGTATTTTTAGATTTAGCTGTTTTTTCTTCTGTTTATTTTATTATTCGATATGGACTTGATTTTGATCATATCATTCCCCTTGTACTTTTAAATATTCCTTTACTACTTTGTTATTTAAAAAGAAATTATTCTTCTTCTTTGTTGTTATCTGGGATTTGTATTTTTTACTGCTATCATATTGTAAAGATTCCACTTTTTATTCTGTTTATAGAGTATTTTATTTATTTTATTCTTTATCATTATGTGATTCATAAGAGACTTACACCATCTTATATCATTTCTTATTTTGTACTTGTAAAATCTTTTATGGTTTCTTTTGAAGTTAACTTTTTTATAAGAGTAGAATCTAGTGCTATTGAAAATGCTTTTTATGTTTTTTTTCTTTTATTTATATTTGTTAGTATTTCTTATTTTATTTTGTATTTTCTTAGGAAGGGGGAAGAGATTATGGATTTGAATGCAACGATGAATGAGCTTGAAAAGGAAAAGAGGGTACGTGCTTCTTTGTTTAAGATTACACATGAGATAAAGAATCCAATTGCTGTTTGTAAAGGTTATTTAGATATGATGGATGCAAAAGACCAGGAAGGGGTTAGGCGTTATACAAAAATTATTAAGGATGAAATTGGTAGGACTTTGGTACTGATGGATGATTTTCTATCTTGTACAAAGGTGAAAATTCAGAAAGAAGAGGTTGATTTATATTTGTTATTAGATGAAATTAGTGGTGCTCTTTCTCCACTTTTTAAAAAGAATCATATTGAGACGGATTTTCAGATACCAGATGATGAGCTTTATGTAATGGTTGATTATAATCGAATGAAACAAGTACTTGTTAATGTTTTAAAAAATGCTATTGAGGCAAAGTGCATTAAGAGAAAATCTAAGGTTTGGCTTCGGGTTTTAGAAGAGAAAGATTTTATTTCTATTGAAATAAAAGATAATGGGATAGGAATGTCTCCTGCTACACTAAAGAGAGTAGATGAGATGTTTTATACAACGAAAGAAAAAGGGACAGGACTTGGAGTTAGTCTTTCTAAGGAGATTGTAGAACTACATGGTGGTAAAATGAAATATTTATCTACAGAAGGACGAGGTACTACTGTTATCATTCAACTTCCTGTTTCTGATATGTCCTAAAAAATTCCTTAAAATGTAAAATAAAAGTTCCTTTTTTTTGATGGTATTAACTGCAACAAATTATTCTTATAGACGTCCTGATGGTGTATATGTAGTCTCTATTGGTACTTTAAAAGATTAATAGCATATTAAAAAGAAAGTATTGGCTACTTTCTTTTTTTCTTATGAATAATAAATCGGATATGGTTGCATTCCATACATTGGATACATTGGAGCAGGGGGATATGGATAGAATACTTGAGGATTGTTATTATTGTTATTATTTGCAATACCATAACCTAAGGCTCCACCAGCAACACCACCTACTAAAAATGGAAATAAGAATCGATCATCATTTTGAGGCATTGGGGATCCATACATTGCAGAATTTTCATATGTTGTATAGTTTGGATTTACTCCTATTCCATAATCATTACGATACATAGTATCACTCCTTTATTAGTAGTTTATGTAAATGGAAGTGATATGCTATCATTTTTATTTGCAAATTTGCTAACATGTGTTATAATATGCCTTTAAGGAAGTGGTGGTAGTATGAAGTTATTACCAAATAGAGAAATTTCAGAAGATGAGTACCAGGAGACCTATTCTAGATTAGATAGAAAATTTTGTGGGTCTGAAGCCAGTGTTATTCTTAATTTTCGTCCTGGTATTGCTAGAAAAGTATTTTTAAATACCTTTCAAGTGGAGAAAAAAATTCCTAAGCTTGCCTTTTTATATCAAAATGAAGAAAAATTGGATAATAACGTGAAAATAATTTCTACTGTAAGTTATAAAGGTAAATTCTTTTCTTATGATATGGCTTATGATTCGAATGATGTTCCTTTTAATAGTCGTTTTCTTTGTAATAAAATACCTTATTTATCTTTGTCTCGGAAGAAGTTAGATCATTTTCATGAACTTTCTATTGTTTATGGTGATGTGAAAGCAGATAATATTTTAGTCAATCAAAAAACTGGGATTCTTAGTTTTTGTGATATGGATAATATTCAAATAGGAGAACAATACCCTATAGATATGGTATCAGATTATTTAGAATCATTTGTAGATGAAAATGGTTTCGTGGAGAAAAGTGCCGATTACTATATGCATAGTTTAATGACTTTGTCTGTATTAGAGTCTAATGCATTTGAATATTATGAAATTTTACAAATGATAGAAGATGGATATAAATTTCCATATTTAGAGAAGAGTGCTCAAGGAACACTTGAAAAAATGAATGATGCTATTTTCTATTATAGTGGAGATTATCTTGTTGATTATGTTAAAAAGAAATAGGGGATGGGATAGATGGAAATTGATTTTAACGATTTAGATGTACAAGAAGAATATTTTCATATTTTTGATAAAGTTTTAGATGCTATTGTTTTACTTCGATATGAAGCGAATAAAGAAAATAATACCTTTGTATCTGTTCCTCAAATTCATGATACTATCCTTCGTTATTTTTCTAAAATAGATTCTTTTAATGGAAATCAAGTGTTAAGAGATGCTGCTTCTTTTATTACTGCTGCTACTAGAAAGTTTCAAAAACGGGAATATTATTTTAATACTCTTCGAACTTTTTATCAGATATATAAATGGGATAAGAGTTATCTTACTCAAGAAGTTACTTCCTCTTTTTATAATGAAATATTGAATCAACAGCAAGATTTTTTTTGTCAGTTGGAAAAGAAGTTTTTAAAAGACGTACTTTCTTCTTGCCTTCCTCTTACAGAAAAAGCAGAACAACAATTTATTCGAACTGCTAAACTTCGTCAAACAATGACTCTACTAAAAGAAGGAAGACAAGAAGAGACTCCTTTTACTTGTGATGTTATATTGGAAATTAAAAAACAGGCTCATGAAAATATTCAAAATATGAGATATTTTCGAAAAATGGGATATTCTATTTCAGATGAGTATTTAGATTCTATTGACTCTTTATTTTTTATGGGAGAGTGTACGATAGAAAATATTGCTTCTATTTTTCCATTTGATCTACCAGATAAAGTACTTAAACATATTAGAGGTGAATATTATCAATTATTATTTCCTTATTTAGATGATTATTCTGTGGATTTTAGTAAGATTTCTAAAAAAAATATTCCTTATGATTATCAACATTTTGTAATTGCTAGTCATGAGAATTTATTAAAGAACAAGAAAGAGGTGCTTTCTCTTTTAAAAAAAGAAGGTCTTGATGAGTTTATTTTGGAAAGAAAAGAAAATGAGTGTTTTTTAAAATTGTTACCATTTCCTTTTTTATTTCCTGAGTTTTGTATGGAAGACTTTGTCTCTATTTTAAAGTATTCTTCTTTGATATCAAAACAATTCGAAAAAAGAGGACATGCTTTTTGCTTAGAATCTATTTTGATGAAGTTTCATCAAGTTCTAGTTTATGCTAAACTTTATGAGAATACTACACCTGCTATTGTTTCTGTATTGGGAGAAGAGGTTACAAATACTGTTTTAAATGGGGATAAGATGAAAAGTAAAAATCCAAGAGATTATTTAGAGGTTTATTTAAAAATGCTTCAGCAAAAAGAGTCTAGTATTCCTCCAATTTCTTTTTGTTATCAAGATTACCAATTTACTAGTGGAAGAAATAGTGATACTTCTAGATTGTTAGTTGGACATCTTTGCCCATATAGTTGTATTGGACCTTTGGGATCAGGAAGTGAGGCTTTTTCTTTGGGGCTTGCTTCTTCCTATGGGGATGTTTTAATGATTACTGATTCTAATAATCACCTTGTTGCTAGAAGTTTTCTGTTTCGTATTAGTAATTATATAGTGATATCTAGTTTTCGTGGAGAAAAGGGGATTCATAGGCAGTTTTATCAGAAAGAGGTTTTGGATCTTCTTACTCAACAAATATTCCAAAAAGCGAATGATTCTTTTGACTTTTTAGAGAAAATCTATTTGGTAGAGAGTGGATGTAGAGATTTAGATGGTGTTTATCCTACCATAATGGATGAGAGTTTAACTTATTTGATGCCTCATTGTGATTTAGAGGGGGCTCTTTATGAGATTGGAAATCAGAAATTAGAAAATGATATTTTATCTTCTTCTTTATATGAAAGACCTAGAGAGAAAGTTTCTGTTATCTATGATGAAGAAAGTATTTATCATGCTTTTAATCGAATGAGGGCACTTTATTATTTTATGACAAATGGATTAGAAGAAAAAGAGGATAATCATTTTGAATTTATAGATACTTCGTGTTATACTAGGGTTTATCAAGGACAGGATTTTGTTATTGCAGAGGACTATTCAGATTTTATTTCTGTTTTTTCTCTGCCAGTTAATGATTCTAGGCAGAAAGTGGAGATCGATGAAGTGATGGATGTGTTAAGACAAGAGAAAAAGGGCTTTGTTAAAACGAAAAAAATAGATTGATTCTTAAATTTTCGTATTGTATATTAGAATTGAAAGAGTAAAAAAGTGAGGTGAAATGATGGAAAGATTACAAAAGGTTATTGCTTCTTGTGGAGTTAGCTCTAGAAGAGGGGCAGAAGAACTTATTTTAACTGGACGTGTTAAAGTAAACGGACAAGTTTTCAAAGAACTTGGAAGAAAGGTTTCAGAAAAAGATGTCATAGAAGTAGATGGAGAGGTTATTTCTAGATGTGAAAAAGTTTATTATATGCTCAATAAACCTAGAGGAGTTATCTCCTCTTTATCGGATGATAAGGGAAGAAAGACAGTAGTTGATTTCATTGAAACAGATAAGAGGATTTATCCTGTTGGAAGGCTTGATTATGATACTACAGGAGTATTACTACTTACTAATGATGGAGAATTTGCTAATATCTTAATGCATCCTCAGTATGAGATTGATAAAGTCTATATTGCTAAGATTCGAGGAATTATTAGAGGAGAGGATATTCGCTCTTTAAAAAGTGGTGTTTTTGTTGATGGTAAGTGTATGAAAGCAAGTCGTGTAAAACTTCGTTCGAAAAATATAGATCATAATACTTCTATTGTTGAAATTGTGATTCATGAAGGACATAATCATCAAGTGAAGAATATGTTTTCTTCTATTGGATATGATGTTTTAAAACTGAAAAGAGAAAGAGTTGGTATCTTTGAACTTGGAAATTTAAAAAGTGGAGAGGTGAGAAAACTTACTCCAAAAGAAGTACAAGTTGTTTACAGTTTAAAGAAAAAAAGTAATATTTCGATATGATTCAAAATATTACTTTTTTTATTCTTCTACAATAGCACTTGTTGGGCAAGACTCTACTGCTTCTTTTGCTTCATCTACTTTATCACTTGGTACTTCTTCATTTGTTACAGTAGATAGACCTTCATCATCTATTTCAAAGACATCAGGACAAATAGCAGCACAAGCTCCACAACCGATGCAAGCATCTTTGTTAACTTTTACTTTCATAATTCTTTTCTCCTTACATTTTTAATTATACTCATATTTTATGTTTACGTAAAGAAAAACTTATACTTCTTTTGTTTTTATCTTGCTTATGGTAGAATTGATATAGTAGGAAGGTGATTTTATGCGTAGTAGAATGGAACGTTATCATCAGAATGAAGAGGTTTGTGATGTTGTAGGTTCTAGATCTGATAAGAATCAGCAGTTATATCAAAATTTGGGTAAGAATACAAAATACACTAGTTTTACAGATATTAGTCAAGTGAATGCAGTTGATTTAGATGCTGCTACTAAAAGTTACCGAACAAGAGAAGGGTATCATAAAATTAAAGATTATGGGGAGATTATAGAACAGCCTAAGGTAAAACGTGAGTTAGATGATTTTAATTATTTATATCAAGATCATGAGAATCGTGTTTATGATATTAATAGTGTTTTAAAAAGTGCTAAGGAACATCGGGAAGAAAAAGATGAGTTAGAAAAAAAAAGAAAACTGAAAAATACTAATTATAATATTTTGGCAAGTTTAGATCCAGAGGAGTTAGAGAAGTATCGAGCATCGAAGCAAAAGCATAATAGTCCTGATCCAGATGAGTTAAAAGAGTTAATTGATACGATTACTTCTAAGACTTTGAAGGGGGAAATCGATAAGGAAACGAGTGTTGATTTATTAAGTGATTTGATGGCTACTAAGACAACAGATCAGGTGAAGCTTGAAGATCTTGATTTAAGTCGGGATATTGTAGATAAAGATCCTATAGAAAAAGCAAAAGAAGAAGTGAAAAACAGTGAACTTGATGATATGGATAGGTCTTTTTATACGAGGTCTATGGATTTATCAGATAAAGATTTTGGACTAGATGATGAGATAGAAAAGCATATTCCCACACTTATCAAAGTTGTTTTGGTCGTTATACTTCTTGCTATTTTAGCAGTGGCAGTTTACTTTATTATTCAGGTTATATAAATTATTTAGAATATCATTATAAGTTGGTATTCTTTTTCTTTTTATATATTTCGACATCGTTTTCTTTCAATATTTACTAAAATGATACTCATAAAGGATGTTACTTTATGAAAAGAATAGATTTCTTCTTTTATTCATATTCTTTTCCTTTTCTATGACTATTTTTTTGACTATGATTATAAGTAAGTCCTATTTTGTCAAAGTAAAAGTATTCGTATTTCTTCTTGACTAAAATAAGACTAATAATAAAAGAAATATTTCTGAATAGTTAACAAAAATCACTCAAAAACCCTTCCTTTTCATTGCTATTTCTCCCATT
>CAMNSB010000055.1 GCA_946554325.1 uncultured Mycoplasmatota bacterium | reverse complement strand
TGTTAAATAAATTAGACATTGACAAAGAAAATGTTGTAGCAATTGGTGATGGGGACAATGATATAGATATGATAAAATATGTTGGTTGTGGAATAGCAATGTCAAATTCACCAGAAATAGTAAAAGAAAATGCAGATATAGTTACTGAATATTCTAATAATGAAGATAGTGTTTATTATGCAATTAAAGAATTGTTAAGTGAAGGAAGAGATAATGATGAATGACAATAATCGACAAAATACGACAATTAACTGGTTGATTACGATTTATTTAAACCCCCTATCAAACCCTTATAAATAAAGGAGTTTCACGAATTTAGATCTTACACATTTTGGTTAAAATTAAGCAAAAATTGCTAAAAAATCATAAAATCATAAAATCATAGCAAATTTAATGAATTTTATTATAGGAATTTAAAAGGTGATTACGACATTGCAACCCCCCCTTAATAAAAAAGAAAGAAGGTGTTAATTTGAACAATAAATTAGAGACGATATCAAATCTATTTGAAGATAAGGAAATAAGAAGTATTTGGGATAGCGAAAAGGAAGAATACTATTTTAGTGTTATTGATGTTGTAAGTGCATTGACTGATAGTAATATTCCAAAGAGGTACTGGAGTGATTTGAAAAAAAAGATTACAGAAGAAGGAAGTAAACTGTACGAAAATATCGTACGGTTGAAACTTAAGGCTCAAGATGGAAAATACAGAGAAACAGATACTTTAGATACAAAAGGAATTTTAAGACTTATTGAGTCAGTTCCTAGTCCTAAAGCAGAGCCTTTTAAATTATGGTTAGCAAATCTTGGTAGTGAAAGATTAGATGAAGTATTTGATCCTGAAATTGCAATAAATCGTGCAGTAAATTATTATCGTAATAAAGGTTATACAGATGAATGGATTAAGGCTAGATTAACAGGAATTGTAGATAGATTTAAACTTACGGATATTTGGAAGGAAGGTGGCATAACCAAACCAATGGAATATGCAATGCTAACCAACGAAATCTACAAAGGTTGGTCTGGAATGAAAGCTAGTGAATATAAAAAATTAAAAGGTCTTCGAAAAGAGTCTTTAAGAGACAATATGACGGATATAGAAGTTGCTCTTACAAACATAGGAGAAATTGCAACAAGAGATATAGCAAGAGAAGAACAACCACAAGGATTAAAAGAAAATTTGAGAGTTGCCAAAAGAGGTGGAGGAGTAGCAAAAGGTGCTAGAGATTTATATGAAAAGGAAACAAAAAAATCTGCAATTTCTAAAGACAATGCACTGAATTATCAATATGTTGATGAACAACCCAAAATAGAGAGCAATGACTATGGTGAATTATAAAGTAGGCTCTTATATAAGACTTTCTAGAGATGAAAGCTGTAGTAATTCTGATAGTATAGATAATCAAATAAAAATGACTGATTTTTATTGCGAAGAAAATAAATTAGAAGTAATTGATAAGTACATTGATAATGGTTATAGTGGAACAACTTTTGATAGACCTGCTTTTAAACAACTTTTAAAAGATGTTGATGATGGTTTAATTAATACCATAGTAGTAAAAGATTTATCTAGACTTGGTAGAAACTATATTATGGTTGGTCATTATTTACAACACTATTTTCCAACTAAAAAAGTTAGATTTATTTCTATTAATGATGAGTATGATAGTTTAAAACATAATAATATTATGGATAGACTAGATGTTCCATTAAAAAATATGATGTATGATCATATAGCTTATGATACGTCTAATAAAATTAAAAAGTCTCTAAGGATAAGTAAAGAAAATGGAAATTTTGTAGGATCTTCTGTGATATATGGTTATAAAAAAGATCCAAATGATACTCATAAATTAGTTATAGATAATGAAGCTGCAGATGTTGTTAGAGAAATATTTCATATGTATTTGTTTGGGATGACTAAATCTGAAATAGCAGATGAATTAAATAAAAGAGAAATATTAACTCCAGCATTATATAAAAAAATAAAGGGTTTAGGTTATACAAAAACTAAAAAAGATAATAAATGGAATTATGAAATAATAAATAGAATACTTAAAGATGAAAACTATACAGGTACTTTAGTTCAAGGAAGACGAAGAAACGAGAGTTATATTACTCATAAAGAAGTTAAAAATCCAGAAAAAGATTGGATAAAATATGAAAATCATCACGAGGCAATTATTGATAAAGAAAAGTTTATTATTGTTCAAGATAAACTAAAAATACAAAGAAGAAAAACTAATAAAAATGATATTTTAGACGGACATTTGTTTTGTGCTGATTGTGGTGCACCTATGACATTAGTAAAAGGAAAAAATAATAAATACTATTATTGTAGAGCATATACTAACAAAAAAATATGTAGCAAACATGTAATAAGACAAGAAAACTTATACAACGAAGTTCTCAGATTACTAAACTTAAAGATACTAGATAATAAAAAAGAAAATGAATTAAATAGAGAAATAGTAAATGATTATATTGATAAAGTAATTGTTTATGAAGAAGGAAAAGTTGATTTATTTTTAAAATATGAAAGTGAATTAATAAAAAAATAATGTCGTTATGATATAATTAAATAGTTAAAAGGACGTGATTTTAAATGAGTGAAAATCAAGATAAAGTGTTTGGTAAAACGAGTATCAATTGGTACCCAGGTCATATGGTCAAAACCAAAAGAGAGATAGCTGAAAAATTAAATTTAATAGATATTGTGTATGAGGTGATAGATGCTAGAATGCCAAAGTCATCCAAAATTGTAGATATTGATAATTTAATAAAAAATAAGCCTCGTATTTTAATTATGACAAAATATGATTTATGTGATGAGGAAGAAACAAAAAAATGGATAGAAAAATATAAAAAAGAAGGCTACTATGTTGTAGCAGTAGATTTAATGAATGGCAACAATGTAAAGGAAATCATCAATATTAGCAAAAGAATATTGGAGACAGAAAACAAAAAAAGAGCAGAAAAGGGAATGAAACCACGTAGTATTCGGGCTTTAATTATAGGAGTTCCTAATGTTGGAAAAAGTACCTTGATTAACCGTCTAGTTGGTAAGAAATCAGCAGGGGTAGGAAATCGTCCAGGATTTACTAAAAGTCTTAGTTGGATTCGAATTCATAAAGATATTGAGCTACTAGATTCTCCAGGAATTCTTTGGCCAAAATTAGAAAATCAGGAAGAGGCACATATATTAGCAGCCCTTTCTTCTATCAAAGAAGAAATTTTAGATTCTATGGATATTAGCAGTTTTATTTTAAGAAAAATGTTTGAACTTTATCCTGAATACTTAAAAGAACGTTATGGAATTCTATCTTTATCTGAAGATTTAATAGAAGAGTATGAACTTATTGCTAAAAGAAGAGGTGCTATTATGAGGGGAGGAGTAGTAGATTATGAGAAAACGGCAGGTATTATTATTAATGATTTGAAAAACGGTTATTTAGGTAAGATTACCTTAGATCACATAGAATAAGAGTTATTCCTATTGGTATAACTCTTGTTTTAATAATTCTAAGTTTTTATTCATTAATGTTAAATAATTATTTTCTTCATCTCTTTCTTGATCAGATAAGTTCATTATTTTATGTAGCTCTAATGGTTTAATATCAGGAAAAAGCTTTATAATTTCTTTACTGTTATCACTTAGTTTTTCTCCTTCAAATAGGTAAATATAGCTAATTGTTTTATTTCTTATTAATATTTTTACTTCATTTAAAGTTTTTTCTGTTGCATCATTGTCTAGGCAGATAACAGATAGTCCAAACCTTTCTAGATATTTTAGTGCACTATTATTGGTAACGATAGTTTTATTTTTTGTATTTTCAATGGTTACTCGATAATCTGCATCCAATTCTGATAATGCAATTTTTAATTTGTTATATTTTTTATCAATATCTTTACGTAAGTAAGTACTTGTAATATACTCTTTTAGACCTAGACGTACATTTTGTGTCATCATTAATAAAGAAGAGGGATTTAGCCATAATTCTTCAGGAGAGTAGTTACTTTCTAATACATACGCTGTATCAATGATTTTTAGATTACTATTCAGATCTAATAGTTCTACAGCTAGATTTCTTTCTTTTTCAATTAAACCATTATAGATAAAGAGATCTTTGGTGCTTACCTTTTTTTTCATTTTATTTGTAATTTTATATGTATTGGTATCTATACCATCTGGGTAAATAGATTCGATGTGGGCATGATCTTGATATAGTTCAGAGATTACATATTCATTTGGGTAATTGGTAACTACAATATTAATATCTTCCATATCATCTTGTTTGCATCCAGTTGTGAGACTAGCAAGTCCTATCATAAATATGATTAAACTAATTTTTTTAAATTTCATTTTTTTCGTCCTTTCTCTTTTTTCTGGTACTGGATCGAAACCTTTACTTCCTAAGGGATTACATTTTAATACTCTTTTTATTCCTAAAAAAGTTCCCTTTAATGCACCGTGTGTTTCGATAGATAGTTTGGCATAATTAGAACATGTTGGTATATGACGACATGCACTGTGCCATGGACCAGGTATTTTTTGATATAGATTAATACAACCTATTAAGATTTTTTTCATATCATCACCATACTAATATTTTACTATAAAGATTTATTTTTCGCAATAAAAGATGAACTTTTCAAATTTCATGATATAATATAAGAAAACGAGAGGTGAAAAGATGGAAAAACTTTTTAAAACATTAAATATAAAACCTAAAGATATCTCTTTGTATGAAAATGCATTTTCTCATTCTTCTTATGCCAATGAACATAAGAAGAAAAAGGATTATGAAAGGTTAGAGTTTTTAGGAGATGCTGTTGTCGATTTAGTAGTTGCAGATTATTTGTTTTCAGAAGAAAATGAAACTGAAGGAGAAATGACAAAAGTTCGTTCTAGTTATGTATGTGAAAATGCCTTATATGCCTATTCTATGGATTTGGGATTATCTCAATATATTAAAGTAGGTCATGGTGAAGAAAAATATGGAGGAAAATATAAGAAAGCAATTGTTGCTGATATTTTTGAGGCATTAGTAGGTGCTATTTATATTGATTTGGGTTATGCAACAGCAAGAAGAGTTGTTATGAATATTGTTGTTCCTTACATTAAAGATCCAACAAAACAATTTTTTAGTGATTATAAATCTTGTTTACAAGAATATGTCCAAACAACACAACAGTCATTAAACTATCATCTTATTAAAGAAGAAGGTCCTGCCCATGATAAACTCTTTACAGTAGAAATAGAAATTGATGGCATACAACTTGGAGTTGGTACTGGCAGTAGTAAGAAAATAGCAGAACAAGAAGCAGCTAGAGAGGCATTATCCAAAGTAGCAAAACCTAGTAATTGAATAAATCTGTTATTTGTGATATAATGAGATGGTCTTTTTTCTAGCACTTTAATTTTTATTATTAGAAAGGAGTAAAATTATGAGTAAAATTAGAATTTTTAGTTTAGGTGGTTTAAATGAAAATGGGAAAAACCTTTATGTAGTTGAAGTAGATAAGGATATATTTGTATTTGATGCAGGATTAAAATATGATAATGATCGTAGTTTAGGGATTGATTATATTATACCTAAGTTTGATTATTTGGTGAAAAATAGAAAGAGAATTAAGGGAATCTTTTTGACTCATGGACATGAGAGTCATATTGGGGCTATTCCTGATATTATGGATGTTTTAGGTGGGGTTGATATTTATGGGACTAAACTTACCCTTGATATCGTTAAATCTGATTTATCGCCTGATAAACAAAATAGTAAACACTTGATAGAATTAAAACCTCATCAAAAAAGAGAGTTTGGGAAAAATAGTTTGTTTCCTATTAGTGTGACTCATTCTATTCCTGGTGCCGTTTGTTATGTTTTATATACACCAGATGGTGCTATTGTTTATACAGGAGACTTTGTATTTGATGCTACTATGACTGGACTTTATAAGACTGATATTGGTAAACTTGCTTATGTTGGTAAACAAGGAGTTCTTTGCTTAATGGCAGAATCTATGTATGCAGAAAGGGAAGGACATACTTCTCCTCATAACCGAGTGTCTTCTTTTATTAAAGAAGTATTTAATAAAAATGAAAATCGTATTATTGTTACTATTTTAGCCGCTCATTTTTACCGAATTCAGGAGATTTTTGATGAACTTCAAAATACACATCGTAAAGTTGTTATTATGGGGAAGAAGTTACAAGATACGATTTATCAAGCAATAGAAAGTCATTACTTAAATATTAATCCTAAAATTATTGGGGATTTATCTAATTTGAATGATAAGAATGTTGTTGTATTAGTATCAGATGAAAAAGAAAAGCCTTTTAATAATCTGGAGAGAATTATTAAAGGATATGATAAGTATATTACTTTAAAAGAGACAGATACTATTTTTATAACAGAGCCTGCTTATGAGGGAATTGAAAAAAGACTTGCTGTTATTATGGATGATATTGCAATTGCAGGATGTGAAGCGATTGTACTTTCTAGTAAGAAACATCTGCTTCATCATGCTTCTCGTGAAGATTTGATGTTAATGATGAATTTGATGAATCCAAAGTATTATTTTCCAGTAAAAGGAGAGTATCGTCTTCAATATGCTAATGCTACGATTGCCTCTGATTTAGGAATGAATCCTAAAAATATTTTATTAAAACAAAATGGAGATGTAGTAGAGTTTGTTCGTGGAAAGCTTAATGAAAAGTGTTTTGATCATATTGAGGTAGATGAAGTTTTAATAGATGGGAAAAGTCAAGGAGATATCGGAAGTTTAGTTTTAAAAGATAGAGAAATGTTAGGAGAAAATGGAATTGTTATTGTTTGTTGTACTCTAGATAAACAATCTAAACAAATTGTAGGAGGACCTGAGATTTTAACGCGTGGGTTTATTTATGCAAAAGATAATCAGGAATTATTAGAAGAAACGAAGGAATTAGCACGAGAAGTTATTGATGAGAGTATTGAACCTAATAGTAGACGAGTTGATTATACTCAGATAAAAAATGGTGTTCGTGAAAAACTTGGGAAGTTTTTCTATCAAAAGACAGAATCTAAACCAATGGTTATTACTGTAATTCAAGAAGTTTGATTGTATTAAAAGGAAATAGGTGTTAGTATCCTGTTTTCTTTTTGTAAATTTTTGTAAACTATTATTATTTGTCTCTATCTATTTTTTCCTTTTTTCTTTATAATAAGTATAAAAGTAGAGGTGAATTGTATGAGAAAATTGAAAATCATAGGGGTGTTGGTTTTACTTTCTTTTTTTACTACTGGCTGTATGAAGATGGATTTATCTATGGATATTCATAGAGATAAAAGTATGGATTTCGTTATTATTCAAGCAGTAGATCAAGAATTATTATCTCAACAAGGAGGAGAGGTAGATGCTTCTTCTATGATGCAGGATAGTAATATAGAGGAGCTTAAGAAACAAGGCTATAAAGTAGAAAAGTATAGTGAAAAGTCTATGGTTGGGTATAAGATTAGTAGAACTATTGATAATATTGATACCGTTAGCACTGAAAAAGATATTACATCTAATGTTGGACTTTCTAATACTTCTTCTGAAATCTTTACAGTAAAAAAAGGATTTTTTAAGAATACTTATAAGGCTAAAATTGTTTCTGAAGATAGTAATAAAATAACAGATCAGATTGATTCTGCTACTGGGGATGATATGGATACCGACATTGAGATGGATACAGATACAGATACAGATGCTACAAATTTATCTGATATTGATTACTCTTCTATGCTTCAAGGCATGGATATGAAGTTTTCTGTTCATGTTCCTTATAAAGCGTTAAGTCAGAATGCTACAGAAGTAAAAGATGATGGAAAAATGCTTATTTGGGATTTGTTAAAATTAGATGATTCTTCTATGATGTTTGAGTTTGAACTTTATAATAGTACTAATATTTCGATTGTAGCAGGTATTATTGATGCTATTCTTATTGTTCTTATTATTTTGTTACTGCTTCGAGCTAAAAAGATTCACAGTAAGAGGCAAAGTAATAGTGTTTCTATGTAGTATATAAGTCTGAAAATAGAGCATTTTGTGCTTTATTTTTTATATTTGTCTTTCTATTTACATAGAATTTGTGTGAAAAGAAAGATAATATTTGACGAAAACGTTAAAATATGATAGAATCAAATTGTTTGACGCTTCATGCTCAAACCGCATTGAAAAGGTAAAAAACATGATATATGTACCTTAAGAGCGAGTCTTCAAAATAGATAAAGGAGGTTTATAGTATGAACGCTGTAGTTAAAGTTGGTGGGAAACAATATTATGTAACTGAAGGCAGTGAGATTTTTGTTGAAAAATTAAGTGCTGAAGTTGGTGATACTGTTTCATTTGATCAAGTATTGATGCTTGATAGTAAAATAGGTAATCCTTATCTTGAGGGTGCAGTTGTTACTGGTGAAGTAGTAAAAAACGGTAAACAAAGAAAGATCAGAATTTATAAGTATAAAAATAAATCAAGATCTAATCGCAGAACTCAAGGTCATAGACAACCATATACTAAAGTTAAAATTACAAAAATTAATGGGTAGTTAGCATGATACAAGTAAAAGTAGTGAAAAATGGTTCTATTTTTTCTAAGATAAAAGTTTTAGGTCATGCAATGTATGATGATTATGGGCGTGATATTGTTTGCAGTGCTGTTAGCAGTATTGTTATTACTACTGTGAATGGTATTTTAGCTCTTGATAAAGATAGTTTGAGTTATATAGTTAGTAAAAAAGGTATGGATATTACTGTCAAGAATAATGATAAAGTGGTACAAGTGTTAATTCGCAACATGATTAATTTACTTAAAGAACTTGAAGTGAATTATCCAGATAATATTCAAGTAAAGTAAGGAGGAGAATCTATGGAGTTATTGAAGTTAAATATACAACTTTTTGCCCATCATAAAGGACAAGGATCTACATCTAATGGTCGTGATTCTGCAGGTCGTAGATTAGGCGCTAAAGCAAGTGATGGTGAGTTTGTGACTGCTGGTTCTATTATATATCGTCAAAGAGGAACTAGAATTTTCCCTGGCACAAATGCAAAACGTGGTAAAGATGATACTATTTTTGCAACAGTGGATGGTATTGTTAAATTTGAACGTCTTGGTAGAGATAAAAAATGTGTATCTGTTTATCCAGTAGAAGCAAATTAAAATAGTTCTTAAACATTAAGGGGTGTTGAGTGTAAACTCAGCATTTCTTTTTTATATATTAGGAATACAGGGGATGATATATGTATCGGTCATATAAGTTCAGAATGTATCCAAATGCAAATCAAAAACTATTAGTTGCAAAAATATTTGGATGCGTAAGATTTGTATATAACTATTTTTTAGGTCAATGCAAAAAGAATGGTTACAAAAAGGCATATGATATGTGTAAAGATTTAAAAAGTTTACAAGAAGAATATGAATGGTTAAAGGAAGTAGATAGTTGTAGTTTAAGATGTGCTATATTTAATTTAGAAGATGCTTATCGAAACTTCTTTGAGGAAAGAAACTATTATCCTGTATTTAAAAATAAATATATACATCAAAGTTATAGAACAAACTGTATTAGAAGTAGTTATAAAGGAAAGAATTATAGTAATATTGAAATAGATTTAAAGAATAAGAAAATAAAATTACCGAAACTAGGGCAAGTAGATATCAGAGGATATCGTTCTTTAGAAAGTATCAGTGATAGAATTATCAATGCTACTATCACAAAAGAGATAAATGGAAAATATTATGTAAGTGTAATTGTAGAAGAAAGTGAAATAATAAAAAATAAAGTAGAAGAGAAAAGTATAAGCAATTACAGTTGAGGCTTTAAATATTTTCTAACTTTATCATTAAAAAAAGAACATTGGAAGATGTTCTATATTGTCGTGAATATATATTAGATTTTTAGAAAAAGTTTGGATAATTTTATTAAAACTTTGGAAACTTTTATAATCTCATATAGAATTCTTGTAAAAAACCGTTGAATCAATCTAAAGTGCACAATTAAGTGCAATTTGATATAAAATGTGTA
>CAMNSB010000054.1 GCA_946554325.1 uncultured Mycoplasmatota bacterium | reverse complement strand
ACTGTGCAAAGAAATGGTAACTGTTCTATTTCTTTTTCATGTTTTTATCCTGTTTTATTATTTTAGTCTTTTGTTCATACCAGTAGCTAGAAATAGGTTTTATACTTTTATCTTCTTTCTTGACATTTTCTTTTCTGTTTTTCCATATTTTTCCTCAATATGTTATATTTTGCTTGACACTTCCCTACTTTTTATGTAACCATTTGTATCATAAAGGTAGTTACTTTATGATATCTATTTGTTTTATCATTACCTATTTGTTATATAAAATAGGATGACTAAAATTTTGACTATTTTTATTGGTATGTCGGATTTAGTTTTTCCATGTACTTATCTTTTAGTTTATTGGTTGGATGTACATATAATGAAAGTGTTACTTTAACATCAGAATGTCCTAAAATTTCACTTAATGTTTTAGGATCCATTCCAATTTCTATGCATCTTGTGGCAAAGGTATGTCTCAATGTATGAAAGCCATAGTTTTCTATTCCTATTTTTTCAATAATTTTTTTGTATTTAGAATAATAGACTCTAGGCTCTATATATTTTTCTGTTCCTGTTAAAAAGTATTCATTACTATTTTGTGAATAAAATTCTTTTAACACGGAGTATAAGAAACGATTAATTGGAATCTCCCTTTTGGAGTATTCAGTTTTTGGATTATCAATAATTACTTTTGTTTTTTTGTTGCTTGTATTTTCTATATCTTGAATTCTAACCATCGTTTTATTTACATTGATTACTTTCTTTTTCATATTAATATCTTTCCATCTTAAGGCACAGATTTCTCCTAGTCTCATTCCCGTATAAAGACTCATTAATATACCAATAGAATAGGTAGTGTTAATTTCTAATACTTCAATCTCAAGCCGTTTTTGTTCTTTTTTTGTTAGTATTTTTATACTTTTCTTTTTTAATTTTGGGAGACGAAAGGAAATATGAATATCTGCATAAGAGAGAATCTGCCTTAATACTACAATAATATCCCTTACCGTTTTATCGCTTAAGCCTCCTTTCCCATCACATCTTCCCATTTCAAATTTTTGGTTTATATAGTTTTCAATGATTTCTGATGAAAGATCTACTAGTTTGATATCTCCCAAATCTGGAATAATATGATTGGTTACAATTCTATAGTAATGTGCGTAAGTTGATTTTTTAACCATGAATTTCATACTATTTAACCAGTTGTTAATATAATATAAAAATGTATATTTCGAAATCTTTTTATCCTTTTTAATTTTTTCTAGATTTAGAAGAATCTCGTTCCTTTTATTTTTTACTTCTAAATAATTTTTTCCATAGACATAACCATACTTATATTTGCCATTCATTAATCTTTCTTTAATGTACCTTGCTTCCCATCTCCCATCTTTTCTTAAAAATATGTTTTCCCCTTTTCTACTCATAATAAGCCCCTTTCTTTTGACTAATATTTGACTGATAATAATATCCATTTGTGTTCAAATATTAGAAATTTGATTTTTAATTTTTAGGTTTTGAGTTTGAAAAATACTTTTCTCAAGATATAATTACCATAATTAAAGGTAGAATTTAGTCGATTGATGTTTTTTTCTTACATCATAAAGTAACTACCTTTATGAATTACATTTTATCTTAGATAATGAAAAAAAGATGTAGAAAATTCTGGTAATTTTTCTACATTTTTTTGCTTATTTTTCGGGAAAAACAAAAAGTAGATCATCTCTACTTTTTTTAATCTTGTAATATATTTTTTAAAACAATTGTCTTTATTTTTGACATTTCTTCTAAAGTAGTTGCTATACCTTCGTTTCCAATTCCAGAATGTTTCCATCCTCCAAATGGCATTTCAGCAGAACGATAGAAGCTTGCTCCATTAATTACTGCTCCTCCTACTTCTAGTTCTGTTGCTACTTTAAAGGCCGTTTTCATATCATTCGTTATAATATTTCCACATAATCCAAAGCTAGATTGGTTTGCTATTTCAATTGCCTCATCTATGGTATTTATACCACAAATTGGAATTACTGGACCAAAGATTTCCATATCTTTCATAACATCCATATCTTTTGTTACTTCTGTTAGGACTGTTGGTTCAAAGAATGCTCCATTGCGACGACCACCATAGGCAAGACGTGCTCCTTGTTCTAATGTTTTTCTTACTTGATCTTCTACTGTAATGGCTGCTTCTTCTGTAATTAAACATCCAATTTGGGTGTCTTCTTCTTCTGGCATTCCCACTTTTAGTGTATTTAATTTGTCAATTACTAGTTTAGTAAATTCATCTTTGATATCATTATGCACTAGGAAACGTTTGCTAGCACAGCACACTTGACCAGTATTATAAAGTCTTCCCCATACTAGTTCTTCTACTGCTAAATTTAAGTCTGCATTTTTATCCACAATAAAGGCATCATTTCCACCTAATTCTAGCATTACGTGAGAAAGATTCTGACTAGCTGTTTTCATGGTTTCCATTCCTACTTTGGTGGAACCTGTTAAGCTTACCAGATGCACTCCTTTGTGACGTGCTAGAGCTTGTCCTACTATTTTTCCATCTCCTGAGATGCAGTTAATGACACCAGCTGGTACTCCTGCTTCTCTTAATAGTTCACAAAAACGATGAAGTGTTAGAGGATTATAAGAAGAGGGTTTTACAATCACACTATTTCCCATGATTAAAGCAGATGGTACTTTTTGACCAAATAGATCACAAGGAAAGTTAAATGGAATGATACATGCAACTACGCCTATTGGTTGACGTATTGTCATTTGCATGGTTTTTTCTTGGCCTACTTCTCCTCCTGCTGGGATAGTAATACCATATAAGTGTTTTGCTTTTTCTACATATCCATACACAAAAGTTCTTGTATTTGCAATTTCTGCTTTTGCTTCTGTAATTGGTTTTCCTGTTTCCCTACATAGAAGTAAAGCTAGTTCTTCTTTATTTTCTTCTACTAAATCTACAAATTTTTCTAGTATTCTGCCACGTTCATGTAGAGGCATTTTAGACCACTTTTTTTCTGCATCTTGTGCTATTTTTACTACACGGTCTACATCTTCTTCAGTGGCATTTGGGACAGTATCAATCACTTCCCCAGTAGCAGGGTTTATTACCTCTACTGTTGCATTATTACTAGCATCTAATCTTTCACTACCAACTATATTTTTCACATTACCCTCCTATTCTCTACCAAAGGCTGTAAATGATAACATTAAGCCTCCACAAGTATTTGCACTGTGTTCAAAATATCCATATTCACCAAATGTAAAGACTGTGATAAATGGAACTCCTTTTGCTTCTTTTAATAATTGTTTATGAACTTCTGGTAATCTTGAACCAATTCCTAGTTTTCTACCTCCACAGTGTACCAAAATGTATGCACCTGGATCTGATGAGATTTTCTTTTTTAGTACTTTCATAGTGTCCCCTGTTGAATCAATTAATTCATCTGTTGTTGCTTCTAGTAATACTACGGCTGTTTTTTCTGCTAAATGATTACCAAGGTTCATGGTATTATCTGTATTTCCAACCATTGGATGACGTACTGCCATTAAGTTTCCTAGTGGATCTTTTACTCCAAGTGGTTTTTTAATGGATGCCACTAAAAGATTGGTACCACGTAGGTCTTTGGCATCTTTTCTAATCCATTCTCCATATTTTACTAAGGCTTTTTCGCCATCAATAGAACATAAAGTACGGTTATTTTCTACTTTTGTGATGATTCCACATTTTTTTGTCTCACGATATGCTCCTGTGTAGATAGTTTCGATATCACGATCGGTATAGAAGAATGCTACTGCTACCCCATTTGAAAATACCTTGTCATTACAAATAATTTTCCATTTTCCTTCTACTGTATCATCAGCGGCACTTCCTCCAAAGCATGGTACATCGCCAATTACATCTTGAATTCCAAGTAGGTATTCTTCTTCTTCTTTTGGACTTGCTACCATATAAAAGTAAGATGGTGCTCTTGTACTTCCAGCATCTTTTACTGCTTCTATTGCTACTTTTCTTCCTATGTTCCTTGCATTTTTTCCACCTTCATGACATGCGACTCCCACTTCCATTTTAGTATCATCCATCATAAGCATTCCACTAAATCCGTTAGGGGAAGCAACTATTCCTTCTGGTACGATAATTGCTCCACTTGATGTACATCCAATTACAGGGGCATCTGTGACACTTTTTACTCCTTTTACTACTTCTTTTACATTTGAAAGCACAGAGGTGTATAAAAATCCGATTTTAGGTTTTAATCCTTTTTTTGCATTTTTTGCTGTTGTTACTCCTGATGCAAAACTATCCTCTTCCATACTATAACCAACATTTGACTTTAACATATTATCACTCCTTTTATTCTTTATTATAAGCCTTTTGTATAGCTTTCAGATATTCTCCTTTGTTACAGTGCGAATATTTCCTTGTGGTTCATTATCATTTTATTTCTGAATCTTCTTCTGAAATATGATTTTTTATTTAGTATCATTCTAGCCTCCCTACTATCTTCATTATAACATAAAAAAAAGTATCACAAATACTTTTTTTCAAATTTCGATAATTTTTTCACATTCTTTTTTCAATTTTCTATTTTAGTGGAGTGCTTGACATACTATTTAAGGAAAAGTCGGCACATCTTCCTAGTTTATGGGCATAGTATCCAGCGCTTGCTATCATGGCTGCATTATCTGTACAATATTTCATTGGGGGAATAGAGACATCTACTCCTATTTCTTCTGCCATTTTTATGATTTCATCTCTTAGTCTTTTATTGGCTGCTACTCCTCCTGCTATAATTAAATGATGTAAGTTTTTATCAAGGAGTGCTTTTTTTGTTTTAGTAGTAACACTTTCTACTGCTACTTTTTGAAATGATGATGCAAGGTCTTCTTTACGTAAAATATTTCCACGTTGTGATTCATTATGAGACAAATTAATTACAGCACTTTTTAGTCCACTGAAAGAAAAGTTATAACTATCATCTTTTAGAGGAATTGGAAGGTTATAAGTTGGTTCTCCTTCTAATGCTAGTTTATCAATTTTAGGTCCTCCAGGATATTCAAGGTTCATTACTCTTGCTACTTTGTCATAGCATTCTCCTATGGCATCATCTAGTGTTCCTCCTAATTTTTCAAAATCAAAATGGTCTTTCATTTCAATTAGTTCTGTATGACCACCACTGGCAACTAATGCAAGCAAGGGAAATTCCAGTGGTTTTACTAGACTATTTGCATAAATATGTCCTGCAATGTGATGAATTGGTATTAGGGGTTTATTATAAATGTAGGCCAGTGTTTTCGCTGCCTCCAAACCAATTAATAGAGAGCCAATTAAGCCTGGTCCGTAGGTAATGGCTATGGCATCTACTTCTTCTATTTTCATATTTGCTTTTTCTAGACACTCTTCTAATACAAATGTAATATTTTTGACATGATGACGAGAGGCTATTTCTGGTACTACTCCACCATATTCTTTATGAATATCTATTTGGGACGAAATGACGGTTGCAATATCTTCACAACCATTCTTAACAATAGAAACACTGGTCTCATCACAGCTAGACTCTATTCCTAATATATAAATATCTTTCATTTTTTATCACTCTTTTCCATTAGAATTCCATCTAATCCTTGATAGTATTTTTCTCTTATCGCTACTTTTTTAAAGCCATATTTTTTATAGAGATGATAGGCTACACTATTATTTTCTTTTACTTCTAGTGTTATACTTTTATCCACAATATTTGTGAATTTCTTTAATAGTAAATTACCTATTCCACAATTTCTGTGGATAGTTTCTACTTCGAACTGGTTGATTTCCACACGTTCATAGATTTCACTATAATAAATATAGCCTAGTGCTCTTTTTTCCACATATAGCAAATATTTACCAAAAGGATTTTTTTCTAATTCTTTTTCTACTTCTTCTTTTTTTAAAATACCTTTTGGCAAGTCTTCTATATTTTCTTTTGTTATTACCTTAAACATTCTCGTTCTTCTTTTCTTCTGCTTCTGTTTGTTTTAAATAGTTGGGGTTTACAGCATGGGGAGAAATATTTTCTCTATCTTTACAAAAGTTTACAATTTTTAAGATATCTGGTGAATAAGTTTCATGATTAGGGAATTTTTCTATTTCATCATTTGTAATGACTATATATTCTTCTACTTCATTTAACTTTTCTAGTAGACTTTCTAGTTTTATATGTTGTGGGGGAATCATTATTTTATTGTCCTTGTCATAGGCACTGGCATATACATAGCCTCGTCTAGCATCCATCATTGGTACTTTTACTTTTTCATTTGTAGAGGATATGGCCATTGCTTCAAGAGATGTGATGGTTGTAATTTTAGTTTTTAGGCTCCAAGCATAAACTTTTGCGATGGTAATCCCTATGCGTATTCCTGTAAAAGAACCAGGTCCATTTACGACAATAATTTTATCGATTTGGTCTGGTTTTAGGCTTGCTAATTCAAATAAATGAATTATCTCTTTTAAAGCTTCTTTTGATAAATCATGGTCAAATCTCTTTTTACATTCTGCTAGTAATTTATCTTTTTCTGTTATTCCAGCATATAAAAAACTTGAGGATGTGTCTATATATAAGATTCTCATAGCACTGCCTCGCATAGGTCTTCATATTTTTTACCATGTGGTATCATAATAAATACACGTTTTTCTTCATCAATTACTTTAATTTTTATATCTAAGCGTTTATCTGGTAAATAGTCTATAATAGTATCGGCCCATTCAATAATCGTAATTCCACCTTTTGTATAATACTCTTCGATGCCAAGTGCATCGATATTGCCATCTAGTCGATAAACATCCATATGATAAAGTGGCATTTCCCCAGTCGTATACTCTTTTATGATATTAAACGTTGGACTTGTTACATCTTCTGTTACTTCTAGCGCATGAGCAAATCCTTTTGTAAAAACCGTTTTTCCACTGCCTAGATCTCCTTCTAAGCATATAACCATATTTTTAAACTTTTCTGATTCAATATTTTGGGCAAGTTCTATTGTATCTTGTTCGTTGTAAGTCGTTACTTTATAATCCATAATTTTCACCTCTTGCACTCTTTCCATAAATTATTATAGCAAAGTCTTATTTCTAATATCAAGATAATTCCTGTGATTTAACAGTGAAAGTGTTAAGTAATTGTTATTTTTTGATTCTTTCTATTTTTGACTTTATTTTTGTCTTAAATAATTCTTTACAATCTGCATCAGTCATTTGGCGATACTCTTCTTGATATTTCGATTGAATACTATCTACTATATAGTATGGCAGATGTCTTTTTAAATATTCTCTTGTGGTAACTTCTCCTAAACTATTTTTCAGTCTGACACTTAAATGATTTAATAGATCTCTCTGTTCTTGTTTTTCATTACAATTTTTACAAATTATATCTACATTTGATGCCATTAAATAGAACTTTCCTTCTTTTATTTCTTCTTCATATGGGGAAAATTCTTTAGTTTCTTCTATTTTCTTTTCTAAAAATCCTACTACTTGGCATGAATCTAGGATACTTTGAAGAGAATGAATCCTTGTATGATCAAAAGAATTTTTATTATCATGGCAATAATGATATACTGCTAAATTGTTGATTGCTATTTTTCCACTTTTCATATGCATTAATAGTGTGAAGGCGGTATCTTCAAAGCGACAATGCTCTAAAAAACGGTCATTCCAATTAGTCCTCTTTGAAAAAGATGATTACATACGGAAACATCCCCTGTTGTAAGAGATGATTTTTTATCTTTGAAGTCAACTACTTTTTTACTAGATGCATAAGGAAATAGTGATGGATAAAGTCTTCCTGATGATACTAGCAGAGATGTATCTTTTATTTTTTCCATTAAAATGGCATAATAATCCTGGCAAATATAATCATCACTATCTACAAAGCCAATATATTTTCCTGTTGCAATTTCTATTCCTTTATTTCTTGCAATACTTACTCCTTCATTTTTAGAAGACGAAATGATTTTAAATCTCGAATCTTTATTATGATAAATTTCCATAATATCTAGACTTTTATTGGTGGAGGCATCATCTACTAGTATAAATTCTATATCTTTTTCTGTTTGGTTCTGTAAAGAAGTAAGACATCTTTCCAAATATTTTTCATTATTATAATTGGGTACGATTACATTTACTTTTGCCATATGTCCTCCCCTTTTTTATTTGCTGTTATCATTGTTTTGATTTTAGTCTTGAAATCTTGTTCACAGTTTTCAAGTTCCATAGAAAGATATTGTTGTTGATATTCATACTCACTATAATTGTCAAAGTATATAGCATTAGTATTTGGATTATGATAAGAGGAAATTTCTTGCATACTCTTTTTATATTTTTTATTCATTATGACGGCTAAATGGCTTACTAAATCACAGCATTCTTCAAAAGAAGTCGCTATTTCTGGTAATATTTCTACCATAGCATAGAATGATTCTATTCCGATTTCTTTTATTTGATTACGATATATGGAGAAAAACTGATTGTTTTTTACTCTTTGTTCTAAAAACTCTGAGATTTTAAATAAATCTAAAATACTTTGAGGTCGATAGCATAGGATGTCGTTAAAACTATTCTCATTATCTGTGCAGTAATGATATCTCACTTGGTCTGTTGCAATCATTTTATTTGCCTTCATCCTCATTAAGTAAGTAAATGGACTATCTTCAAATCTGCAATGTTCAATAAATCTGTCTTCTCCAATGAGTTCTCGTGTGAAGAGATGACAGCAGACAGAGGGACCACCTTCTATTATTTTTCTGCCTGGTTTTCTAAACTCTACTAAGCCATTTTTTAATCTCTTATCCCAATAATTGCAACTAACTACCAGTGGTGCTTTATCCTGATCTAGAATACTGGATAGTTTTTCATAGTAATCGTGTTCTACAAAGTCATCACTATCTACAAAGCCAATGTATGTCCCCATTGATAAATCAATTCCTTTATTTCTAGCAATACTAACACCTTCATTTTGGGGAAGAGAAATTAGCTTAAACCGTTTATCTCTATTATGGTATCGCTCCATTATCTCCATACTATTGTCTGTCGAGGCATCATCCATTAATAAAAATTCTATGTCTTTTTCTGTCTGATTTTCGAGTGATGTCAGACATCTTTCTAAAAATTTCCCATTATTATAATTGGGAACTATTACACTAATTTTTGCCATATCTATCCCTCTTTGAGAGTATATTATACTACAATGCCTTTTTAATGTCACTCAAATTTTTGTTACCTATGTGTTACCAACGTACCAATTCTCACGCTGTTTCACAAAGTTTTTAAAATTATAAAAACGTTGATATCCTTATATATCAACGTTATAAACAAAAAAAAATCTTGGCAACGTCCTATTTTCGCGATATTACTATCGTCGGCGCTGAAGGACTTAACTTCTGTGTTCGGGATGGGAACAGGTGTACCCCCTTCGCTATCGTAACCAAGAAAATATATAGAGAAACAATTCTCCGAAAACCTAAGATATCGTGTTCATCAAATTAATTAAATAGGATTAAATCCTCGACCTATTAGTACTAGTCAGCTCAACATGTCACCATGCTTCCACCTCTAGCCTATCAACCTCGTAGTCTTCAAGGGGTCTTACTATATGCATATGGGAAAACTCATCTTAAAGGAGGCTTCCCGCTTAGATGCTTTCAGCGGTTATCCTTTCCATACATAGCTACTCTGCACTGCAACTGGCGTTACAACAGATACACCAGAGGTATGTCCATCCCGGTCCTCTCGTACTAAGGATAGCTCTCTTCAATTTTCCTACGCCCACAACGGATAGGGACCGAACTGTCTCACGACGTTCTGAACCCAGCTCGCGTGCCACTTTAATGGGCGAACAGCCCAACCCTTGGAAGCGACTTCACCTCCAGGATGTGACGAGCCGACATCGAGGTGCCAAACACCACCGTCTATGTGAACTATTGGGTGGTATCAGCCTGTTATCCCCAGGGTAACTTTTATCCGTTAAGCGACGACCATTCCATTCTGTATCGTCTGATCACTAAGCCCTACTTTCGTATCTGCTCGACTTGTTGGTCTCGCAGTCAAGCTCCCTTATACCTTTACGCTCTATGAATGATGTCCAAACATTCTGAGGGAACCTTTGGGCGCCTCCGTTACTTTTTGGGAGGCGACCGCCCCAGTCAAACTGCCCACCAGACACTGTCCCTGATCCAGATAATGGACCTAGGTTAGAAATCCAATATACTAAGGGTGGTATTCCAAGGGTGACTCCGTTAGAACTGGCGTCCTAACATCAACGTCTCCCACCTATCCTCTACATAGTATACCGAACTTCAATATCAAGCTACAGTAAAGCTCCATGGGGTCTTTCCGTCCTGTTGCGGGTAACCTGCATTTTCACAGGTATTAAGATTTCACCGAGTCTATGGTTGAGACAGTGCCCAGATCATTACACCTTTCGTGCGGGTCAGAACTTACCT
>CAMNSB010000053.1 GCA_946554325.1 uncultured Mycoplasmatota bacterium | reverse complement strand
CTTGTAATAGGATAAAGATAGTTTCTTATAATATACTCTTTTCTACAAAGATTCATAAAATCACCTCAATAATCTATACTATACAAAAAGATAGAAAAAAAGGCAAGAAAAAAATGCCTACTTCACTTCAGCATCTTCTAGTTTTTTAAGTACTTCTTTTGTAACATCAATGGTCTTTAGACGAACCTCTTCTGCAGCATCTCTAAGTACTGGTGTACCTTTTTCTATGGCAAGATCTACTAAATCCTCTGCTTTCTTTTTAAGTTCTTCTGCTTTCTTCTTGGCAATTTTAACGACTTTTTCTTTATCAAGATCTTTAAGTTCTCTTTGAATTCCATCAATCTTGTCTTCAAACTCTGCTTTCACTTCATCCATATCAATATCTTTAACTCCTGCAATAAATTCATCAAGTTTTACTTTTAATTCACGTCTTGTTTCACTCCCCTTTTTAGGAGCAAACAAAACCCCAAGTCCTGCTCCAAGAGCTGCTCCTGCTACAAACTTTCCCATTCCACCTTTTTTACTCATTATTATCTTCCTCCTTATTTTTTTTATTAAATAGTCTAGAAATAGCATTCATCGCCATAGATACAAATCGATCCGTAATAATAGCAAACCCATCCGTAGTACGATCAATAATAGTAAAAAGTCCATTCAATGAGCCTACTTTCTTTTCCATATCTCCTACAAGACGATCGATACGTTCCAAAATTTGAATAGAACGAATTCCTAGAATAATTAACACTATTAATAATATGATACCAAATATATATAATAATACAGGTAAAATAACATTTAAAAATTCCATATCAAAATTTCTCCTTTTTATTCCTCATTATACATAGAATCAATTAAATCAAATAAATTATCATTATCATCTATATTTTTCGCTACATCATCATCTACGGGAGTAGGAGCTTCTACTGTTTTTTTCTCTTCTTTGACACGCCTACCAGTAGCCTTTTCTTTACTAGCATCGATATAATCTTTATTATATTCAAGCCCTAAATCCTCAAAATACTCCTCAGCATCTCCCACAGTCACTTTATTAACACTTGGCGTATCCTCAGTGGATAAATCTACTAATAAATTTTCTTCCACTTCTTCTGTATCATAAATTGGTTCACTAGAACTTTCAAAGATATCATCCTCTAACTTTCCATAGGCTTTTCGTCTAACGGCATCTAAATCTAAATCATCTCTTGAAAAAGTAGAAATACGCACCTCTCTTTTCTCTTTTACTTCATCTTTTGTATAGTTTTTATCAAGTACTCCATAAATGGGAGAAATAATAGGAGAAGGTTTAAATCCAGTATATTGCTGTTTTTTCTCATAAGCTTGTGAAAGTTCTTTCTGTACATGTTCATCATATAAAGAATGCTCCTGTTTAGATGCTTGATATAAAGGTTTCTCCTCTTTTTTTTCTTCCATGATAACAGGATCAGGCTCACTCTTCTCATCTGGAATAATATCAAAAGGATGAGTAATAGAAAAATCATCCTCTCCCATCATGGGAAACTTAAACTCTTTTTCTTTCTTGAAAGAATCTTCTTCCCTTTTCACATCCTGAATCTCAATATCTTCCACTGGTTGTTCCACTTTTTTCTCTTTTACAAAAGACTTCTCTGGAACTGAAATTTTTTTAGCAATAGGTTTTTCACTTTTTGGCTTTCCCTTTTCCCTTTTAGGTTTTTGTTTAGGCTTTTCCTCAACCTCAACATATTCTTCTTCAAAAAGTGCATTTTTTAATTTATCCATTAATTTCATAAAAACACCTCTCTAATTCTCTTCCTCTATTTCTACTCGATCTTGATCAGGAAGTTCATTATCTTTATCATAATACTTACCATATTCTTCTACATAATCTAAGAAGTCACCACTCTTACGTTTCGATTTAAAAATATCAAATTCTTCCTCTTTATAATTCAAAATATTCTCTCCAACTAAAGTTTCTAAAATATCACGATTATACTGAATAGACGATAAAATATAACTAATATAAGTAACAGCATCCATAAGCTCTTCTTTATCTACAAAGACTTCTACTTTTGCATAATGAAACATCATTTCAATAAAATAACGCTTTCCTACTTGATTAATCTCTAAATAACCAAAACGATTTTTCGATCTTAACTCTTTTGAATAATAACTCTTAGGATTCACCTTATATTTACTTTCCACTTGATGATAATAACTAACAGCATCCACATATAAGTAATATCGATTATGATACTGATCTTGTAGTAAAGCATTAAACTGATCTTTATTAATATAGCGAAGACCACGAGGAACATAATACTTATATCCTTCAAAGAAAGAATTACTAAGCTTAGAGTTTTTTAAAAGCACTTCATCAATGACAGTATCAATAGACAAAGAATCAATTTTAACAACACCATTACACCCTGTTGTAAAAACAACAAGTAGGAGTAAAACAAATAATTTTTTCATATTTCACCTACTCTTAGTTTATCATATCACAATTTATCAAAAATGAAAAACAGTTTGTCACCTATTTGACGTCTATTTACTATTTCTTCTAGCAATAAAAGCCTTAATAGGAATTCCCTTACTAGAAAATCTATCTTCATATTCAGTCGTAATAAGGCCTTGTTCTTGATGCAGATTAAGGGATACCTTAGAAAATGAATACCCCCATTGACTTAACGTCTCAATAGAATAAGCAAACAACTCTTCACTATCCGTTCTAAGATAAATATGAGCGTCATTTCTAAAAATAGAATCATATTTTTCCAAAAATATTTTACTAGTAAGTCTTCTCGAATGATGTCGAACTTTTGGCCAAGGATCCGAAAAATTGAGATAAACCCGATCTACATCATGTAAAAACACTTCATCTATCGATAATGCATTAAGGCATATAATACGCAAATTTTCTAAATTTTCTTCTTCTATTTTTTTAAGAGCTAAAGCAACAACACTATCTTGTTTTTCAATACCAATAAAATTAATAGAAGGATGTCTCTTCGCATTTTCTAATAAAAACTTTCCTTTTCCCATTCCAATTTCAATATAAAGAGGCTGTATTTTAGGAAAAACTTCTTGAATCCTCCCGTAATAGCTCTTAGGATTTTCCAAGAAATAACTAGACTCACGCATAATTTCATATTTATTTTTCACATTACGTATTCGCATAAAACCACCATGTTTATTGTATCATAGAAAAAAGAAAATAAGCAATAAGCCAAGCAAGTAAAATAACTAATCCAAACCAGATTAGCTATTTATGATTTTATAAACTTTTCACTATTTTATCATATATTTTAGAAGCATCTTTTGACACAATATAAATCAAATAATCCCCAATTTCTTTTTCTAATCGACTATCAAGTATTTCTAATCTCTCAGGCGAATAATTCTTATTAAACTGCTGAATTTTCTCAAAATACTTTTCCATAACATTTTTTACAGACGTCTTATCACTAGTCTTAATAATAGCATATAAATCCCCATCTTCATTTTGCTTAATAACATGCTCATCCATTTTCGATAAATCTAAGTCATAAACATCCTCTAATGAAGAATCATCTACTTCCTTCATATCTTTCAAGTCTTTTTCAATAATATTCTCTGTATTTTTAATATCTAACTTTGAAACATTATCATTCCCACACCCAGTCATAATAATAGCACTAACTACAAATAATAAAACAATAAACTTTTTCATTTTTAAATTCCCTCCAATACATGTGTTTTAATATATTCTTTTACAATACTGTGTCCCAAAGGATTAAGATGAAACTTATCAGCAACAAAATACGCATCCTTACCATATCCATCTTTATCCTTTAATACTTCCTGAACATCTAAATATTTTATCTTTTGTTTATCGGCAAGCTCCAATATCAGGAAATTAAATTTATTAATAATATCCTGTTCAAAAGCATTAATATTTTTTCCCTTAGTAATCGGATAAATAGAACTCAAAATAATTTGAGTATCTGGACTTTGTTTTTTTATCTCTTCGATCATAGAATTAGCATTGGAAACAAATACCTGCTCACTAAGCCATGTGCTAAAAGTCCCAAAATTTAAAATCATTACCTTTGGCTTATACTTTGAAACAGCATCAATCAATTTCATTTTACTACCATAGCCATATAAATAAAGCTCTGTCGAATGCATAGTCTCTGAATTAAGACAAGGAATTGCCCAAGCATTATTACCATCCAAATATCCATTCAAGTACATATTCTTTATATTAGAATCCCCCACAACAACAATTTGATTAAAATAAGCATCCCTCGCATTATTAGTCTGAGAGAGTTTAGAAGAATCATACCAGCCTGAAAGACTATAATTATCAATAGCCATCTGTGTCGGTTTCATTTTCTCAACCTTCACTTTTCTAACTTCACGACTAACATTTCCAGCTTTATCACTTACTTCATAGGTAACCTGATACTCTCCTAGCTTTTGAATGTCAATATTGTTGTTAACTTTCACACTTTGAGTTAAATTCCCATCTAACTTATCAATAGCCTCATAACCTGGCTCCTCATACTGAGTACCAACAGTAAGGCTTAATTCTTTATCCCCCTTCAAATCTATTTTAGGACCAGTTAAATCAGAAACCGTAACTTTTCTAATCTTTTTAATATCATAAATGAAAAAACGGTAATGATAAGAAACATCATAAATTCCAATCTTCTTACTTAAATTATCCTCCACTTTCACTTTATCAGTAATATCTTTATGAAAAATACTAGCACGATAACCTGGTTCACTATACTTACTACCATAATCTAGTGAAATATTAGACTCTCCAATTAACCTTATATGAATAAATAGAAAAGGAGATAATAAGACAGAAAAGAAAAGAAAAACTAAAAAACAAATCATAATCACTTTTTTCACCTTAGGCTTTATTATCAACTTTTTCATCAATCATACCCTCACTACTTTTCATAAACCTATCTTAACATAAAAGAAACTTTCTGTAAACCTATTTTATACTTACAATTCCCAAGTCATCATCAAGAGTTAATATATTATAAAGAAACAATACATTTTCTATTTTGTTCTCTTTTAAATACTCACTAATACTAGCATGATAATATCTAGGATCAATAACATGAATATATTGATAGTGTGGAGCAAGTAAAGGAATAAAAGAATTCGCATAACTATCCTTTATAATTAAAATAGAATGATTACTAGTAGTATTAAGATTCTCTATACGAATTAAAGAATGATTATTATCAAGAAAAAAGGAATACTTATCTTTCTTATTCAAATACTGATAATTATATAAACTATCACTGCTCTTACCACTATCATCAAAATATACCTTGTATTTAGTCTGATCATCTACCTTCAAAATAGTGTCATACGGCAAAAAGCGATCGAGTACTTTAGAATACAAAGTCCCATAAAAATGCTGATTAACAGAAGAAAAAGAATAATGATTAGGGGAAATGCCAGCAAACTTACAATATTCTAAATAAGCAAGATAAGCTCCCTTAGTAGTCCAATGATGATCAGTACCATAATATAAATAATCATCTTTATTCTTAAAAAAAGAATCTCTAACATCGATAAAATCTACATCCAAATTCTTAATGTAATAATCAAATGTCTTTTTCTCATCATAATTGGTATTATATTTAGGCACTCTATCCTGATTAATATAAACAGAAGTAGGCACTAACATAAAAGAAACCTTGGCATCTACCTTCTCTGAAAACGACTGAACCCTACGAATGACTTTATCACTTCCACTAGGTTTTTCATACTCTTGATAAAGCTTACCATCACGACCATAATACAAATCCATTTGCTTATAAACTCCTAAAGTTTTATAAACCCTACTCTTAAATCCCAAAAGACTTTCCCTAAATGGAAAATGATCTGTAATATAATCATCTAATTGAGACATAAATTTGGAAGAAAAAACATTTTCCACACTAAACTTAGGAAATTTAGCCAAATACCTATTTTCATTATAAGAAAATGATTCTTTTGGTACAATAAAAAATGCCAAAATAATCAACACAACAATAAAAGAAACTAAACCTGAAATTATCTTTTTCACACATATCACCTAAAATCTAAAATATAAAAATGGATTATATGAATCCCCACTTAACTGGCAAACACAAATAACAAACAAAAACAAATAAAGTATGATAATAAGAAATTTAGTAAACGGGCACATCTTAATTTTATTCACAATAGGAACAGAGAAAATAAGACCACTTACTAAAAACACCATATAATTTTTAAGGAAAAAAACAAATTGTCTATCAACGATATTTCCATTAGCAAATATTTTCAGTATATACTGATAAAGTAATCCTAAATCATCACAAAAGAAAATTAGCCAACCTATCAAGATAAAAAACAAAGCATAAAAGTGTTGAAAAAATTTTGGCAATCTACGAATATATTTTAGAATAACTAATTTTTCTAAAATTAACAGAACACCAAAATAGACTCCCCAAATAACAAAATTCCAAGAAGCACCATGCCATAATCCTGTCAAAAGCCAAACAATCATAATATTAATAAACCATCTAGCCTTTTTAACTCTATTTCCACCAAGGGGGATATAGATATAATCTCGAAACCAACTAGAAAGTGTAATATGCCATCTTCTCCAAAAATCAGTAATACTAGTAGAAATATAAGGATAATTAAAATTCTTTGGATAAGAAAAACCAAGCATCTTTCCCATACCTATAGCCATAGTAGAATATCCATTAAAATCAAAGTAAATTTGCAATGCATAACAAACAACTCCAAGTAGAGCAGTAAATACTGAAATATGTGAAATATCAGTAATAATCAAAGAATGAATTTGTCCAATATTATTAGCAATGAGTACTTTTTCAAATAATCCAGTCAAAAAAATAAATACTCCACAAGAAAAAGCCTCAAAATCAATTTTTCTACTTCTAAGTTCTTTATAAACATCCTCATATCGCACAATAGGTCCTGCTACCAACTGAGGAAACATAGAAACATAAGTCAAAAAACGAAAAAAATTCTTCTCTACCAAAACTTTATTTTTATATAAATCAATCGTATAACTCATAGTTTGAAAAATATAAAAACTAATCCCTAGTGGCAAAACAATATGCAGTAAATCAAAGGAAAACCCCAAGTGATTCAAATTCTCTATAATAAAATCAGTATATTTAAAAAAACCTAATAACAATAAATTAGAAACAACACAAAAAATAAGTACAACTTTTCGAAATAATAGATGCTCTTTTTTGAAATCAATAAGAAGTCCACATATATAATTAAGTAAAGTAACAAAAAGAAGCAAAATAATATATTTAGGTTCACCCCAAGCATAAAAAAGCAAACTAAAAATGAGTAAAATAGTATTCTTAAAACGAAATGGAACCAAATAATAAATAGATAAAAATAAAGGAAAAAAAGCAAACAAAAATATCAAACTACTAAAAATCATATTGAAAACTCCGTTTCTTAAACAAAACAAGTATATCATACTTTTCTATAAATGCATATAATAAAACAAGGAAAGGAATGATAAAGATGAATGGAATGCAAAATCCTTATGTAATGAATCCTTTTATGCAAAGTAACCTCATGACTCCATCTAATCAAATGAACGTAGTAACAGAACTAGAACAAAGAATAAGTCGCTTAGAACGCCAAGTGAAAAGATTAGAAAATAAAATATTAAAGGAAGGTAGTAAAGAACAAAAAGATTATTCCACGTCCCCTCCAAAAGATAGTGGAATGTATATGATGTAACACACATAGAAATATGTGTTCTTTTTTGGTAAAATAATATAGAACGTGGTATACTAATAGTAAATATTGGAGGTTAAAGATGAAATTAATAGAATTAGAGGAAAAAAAATTTGATCACTATGTAAAAAATCATAAACAAAAGTCCCACTTTTTACAATCATCTGCCTGGGGAAAATTTTCATATAAAACAAGATGTCTAAAACCATTCTACTTAGGTTTAATAGATGAAAATAAAAATCTAGTAGGTGCTACTCTTCTACTAAAAAAATCCCTCCCCTTTAAATTTTGTTATTTTTATGCTCCCCGTGGATTTGTCATTGATTTTGAAGATGAAAATCTAATCAAACATATGACGAATGAAGTAGTAAAATTCGTAAAAAAACATCACGCTATCTTTGTAAAAATAGATCCTGATATCATTTACCGAAAAGAAAACTACCTTGGAGAAGAGCAAAAACTAGATTATGATAGCAACAAAATCATAAAGAAACTAAAAGAGGCAGGCTTTCGTCACTTAGGATTTACTAAAAATTTTGAAACAACGCAACCAAGGTATACATTTAGAATTGACCTAAATCAAAGTATGAATGAAATAGAAGATCATTTTTCTAAAACTACAAAACAAAGAATCAATAAAGCAAAAAAGCTAGGAACAGAAGTAGTAATAGGAGACGAAAAGGATATCCATGAATTTTATCATTTAATGCTCCTAACGGAAGCAAGAAAAGACTTTGTCTCTCACACCGAAGAATACTATCAAAACTTATATGAAACTTTTAACGAGGAAAATAAAGCAACACTCTTTCTTGGAAAAGTAAATCTAGAAAAAGTAATAGAAGAAGGCAAAAAAAGACTAAAAAAAATCATCAGTGAAATAGAATCTATGCCAACAGAAAATTTAAGTAAAAGTGCAAAAACGAAGTTAGCAGAATTAACAAAACAAAAAGAAAAAGAAAAAGAAGAGATTGAAAAATATAAAGTAGCCAAAGATAAATACGGAAAAGAAATTACACTAAATGCACATTGGATTATGGAGTATGGAGATAAAGCTTGGGTTTTATATGCAGGAAACCATAATATTTTAACAGAAACTTATGCCAATTATCATACCTACTATGAGCATATCAAGTATTGTAAAGAAAGAGGACTAAAAATTTATGACCAATTTGGAACGATTGGAGATTTAAGTAAAGATAATCCAAGACTTGGACTTCATGAATTTAAAAAGAAGTTTGGAGGCGACTACGTAGAGTTTATCGGAGAATTTGACTATGTAGTAAATCCAATCATGTATATCATTTTCACTAAATTAGTCCCATTTTACAGAAATATAGTAAAAAAGAAAGCAAAAAAGGAGGCCTATCATGAAGCTAGTAGAGATAAGTAGTCAAAAATTTAAAAGTCTAGCTGATAAAAGTGAGCAAATTACTTTTCATCAAACAAAAGAATGGGGAAAATTAAAAGAAAAAAATGGTTGGCATTCCTACTTTTTATCACTAGAAGAAAAAGAAAAGTCCTATGGATGCACTCTAATGCTAACAAAAGATATTCCCTTAATCAAAAAACGCATATGCTACTGCCCAAGAGGTTTTTTAATCGATTATAAAAAAGAAGAAATATTAAAAGTATTCACAGAAGAAATCAAAGAATTTGCAAAAAAGAAAAAAGCCATATTTATAAAAATTGACCCCTACGTTCCCTATAAACAACATGATTTAGAAGGAAAACTAGTAGTTGGTGGATTCGATAATTCAGAAGTAGTAAAAAATTTAAAGAACTTAGGCTATAAACATTTTGGCTTTAACTTAATGCAAGACTCCCTTCAACCCAGATGGATGCACACAATCACTTTAAAGAAAAAAACACTTGATGAAGTCATGAAGGACATGGAGTCAAAAACAAGGCAAATTTTAAGAAAAAATGAGCGTTGTGCCATTACCACAAGAGAAATTACAAGAGAAGAACTTCCTAAGTTTAAAGATATCATGAAGCATACGAGTGACCGCCGTGAATTTGTAGATAGACCCCTATCTTATTATGAAAACATGTGGGATAACCTTCATGAAAGTGGCATTTTAAAAATATTAGTCGCTGAAATTGACTTTGATGAGTACAAAAAAAATACAGAAAAAGAACTAGAAGAAATCAAAGAAGAATTAAAGAGTCGTACCTACAAAAAAGAACATAATATCTTAAAAATGAATGAGAAAAAGTTTGCAAGCAAACAAAAACAAGACGAAGAAAGAATCAAACAACTAGAAAAACAAAAAGCAGAAATTGAAAATTACCAGTACAAATATGGGCATACCGCTCTACTTGGAGGAATATTATTTTTAATCTATGGAAATGAAGTATTATCCCTTTATGGAGGAAGCCTAAAAGAGCTTATGCACTTTCAATCTGCCTATACCCTACACTTTTCTGGAATCAAATATGCCTATGAAAATCACTATGATACTTACAATTTCTATGGAATCACAGGAGACTTCAGAAAAGAAAATCCTCTACTTGGACTATATTTATTTAAAAAAAGTTTTGGAGGCCAAGTAGTAGAACTAGTTGGAGAGTTTGACCTTATCATAAGTCCATTCTGGTATAAAACCTATAACGGTGCCTTTAAAATCTATCATGGTATTAAAAATCTAAAACAAAAACTTGAAAAAAAGAAATGATTATGATAAAAGGTATGAAGAAAATAACTATCGATAAATTAAAAAAGGTGAACCTAAAATTTTTATATAAATACGCATTAAAAATAAAATATGGTTGGCTCGATTCAAAGGGTTCTATAATAAATAGTGTTGGTGAGTAAAAATCACTAACACTATTTTAGTTAA
>CAMNSB010000052.1 GCA_946554325.1 uncultured Mycoplasmatota bacterium | reverse complement strand
CTACCTTTATGATGAAAAATAGAGTGGATAATGTATATAAAAAGGGGAAAATAAAAGAGAAAAGGAATGAAACTATGCAAGAGTTCATAAAGAAACATAAAATGGGAATCGTAGTAGCCATCAGTGCAATTATCATGGTAATTGGACTCTCTTTTGCATGGTTGCAGTTAACTCTAAGAGGAAATAAAGAACTATCTATGATGGCAGATGGGCTAAAACTAGTACTAGACGATACGATGGAAGGTGGAATTCACCTAGTAAATGCCATACCTGTAACAGATGAAGAAGGCCTAACACAAGTAGGTTATACTTTTACTTTAGAAAATACAGGGAAAGTGGATAGTAGTTATGAGATTTATTTAGATGATTTAGATTTAGCAGAAGGACAAACAAGAATGAGAGATGACTTCTTAAAATACCAACTAGTAAAAGATGGAGAAGAAGTTTCTCTAGCTCTCCTAAGTACTACAGGAGAAAATCCCAATAGACTTCTAGATAAAGGAGAAATATCATCTGGTGAAAAGTTTACTTATACCTTAAAACTATGGATAGACTTTGATGCAACCAATGATGTAATGAAGACAAGTTTTAAAGGACAATTAAGAGTAGAAGCAATACAATCAAAAGGTAAAAGTTTATATAAGATGATAGCAAAGAAAGCAGTGTTAGATAATCAGGCAAGTGAGTTTGTAACAGCAAGTACTGGAATAGACTTTGGAGAAATTTCCTCTGATACGAATGGAAAAGGAGTATATACATTTTCATCTACTAAAGATGAAAAGTATCCAGTCCATTATTATAGGGGAGCAGTGACTGATAATAATGTTAAATTTGCAGGATTTTGTTGGAAAATAGTAAGGACTACTGAAACGGGAGGAATGAAACTAATTTATAATGGAAGTCCTGATGCAAATGGATATTGTTCTAATACAACAGGAGAGGCAACACAGATAGGAAAAAGTAAATTTAATGAAACTTATAATGCAAAAGAATATGTAGGGTATATGGTGAATAATACAACGAACTCTACGATTAAAGGAGTTATAGATAATTGGTATCAAAATAATATGACTGATTATACTGAAAAGTTGGAAGATACTATGTGGTGTAATGATCGAAATATTTCTAGAGTAAATGGAAGTTATACTTATTTTGAAGCATATGATAGAGTTTTTACGACACATAGTCCAAGCCTTTTATGTGTAAATGATATAGATAATTTTACAGTAGATAGTAGTAATGGAAACGGCTTATTAACCCATCCAGTTGCACTGTTAACAGGAGATGAGATTATGTTAGCAGGAGGATTAGGTGATGTAGCAAATTCTAGTTATTATTTATATACTAACCAAGATTGTTGGACATTATCTCCGTCTCGTTTTGGCAACAATAACTATGCTAGTAACCTACGCATTTACTCTTTTGGCAACCTGTACAGCAACTACGTGTATGATTCATTTGGTGTTAGACCTAGTGTATCTCTTGCACCCAACACTATTATTAAAACGGGAAATGGTTCCATGGAAAGTCCATTTGAAATAGCATAAATAATAAAAAAGTAAGAAAAGTTTCAAAAATACCTAGAACTTTTCTTTTTTTGTCAAATAATAAGATGAGGTGAAAATATGACATTCAAATATCGTTATCGAAAACAAATATTAATAGCCATACTGGCCATTCTAGTTTTAACAGGAGGAGGAACATGTCTTTTCTTATCCTTAAAGGCAGAACCAGTAGAGGCAAAAGAAGTCTTAAAAGTATCGAAAAAAGAACCACAACAAGAAAAAGAAGAAGATAAAAAAGTAGAAACCTATAAAGTAGATATCAAAGGAGAAGTCGTAAATCCAGGGATTTATTCGTTAAGTAAAGATAGTAGGGTAATCGATGTAATTAATGAAGCAGGAGGATTAAAAGAATATGCGGATACTTCCGTAATTAATCTCAGTAAGAAAATAACCGATGAAATGGTAATCATTATCTATAGTTACGAACAAGTACAAGACTTTAAAAGAACCAAAGAAGAAGAACAAATTGTCCAAGAAAGCTGTCTAAAAGGAGGCGAGTATGAATTACCAAATGATGCTTGTATCAAAGAAAATCAAGAAGATACAAATAATGCATCTCAAGTAGGACCAATCAATATTAATACAGCCACCAAAGAAGAACTGATGACATTATCAGGAATAGGGGAATCCAAAGCTATTGCTATCATCACTTATCGTGAGAAAAATGGTCCATTTGGAAAAATAGATGATTTAAAAAATGTAACAGGAATAGGGGAAAGTATCTTTGCTAAAATTAAGGAAAATATTACTACATAGTACACCATTTTATATTCTTTTATTAATAGCTATCTTAATTACTGGAATCCGTCTTTTTCTACTACCGAAAACATCCACTCTTACAGGAAAAGAAACAAAGATATCAGGAATCATAGACTCCTATCACTTAAATAGTGATAAATTAACCATAAAAGTAAAATATAAAAAGGAATATATCCATGTCTCCTACTTCTTTAAAACAAAAAAAGAAGCACAACAGTTTTTAAAAAAAGACTTCCTCGGAAGAAAAATTATTGTAAAAGGCACCTTAGAAAAGCCACAAGCAAGAAGAGTAGAAAATGGCTTTTCTTATCAAGACTATTTAAAGACAGAAAACACTTATTATGTAATGAATCTAGAAACGATGGAAGTAGGACAAATGACCAATAGTCCTTATTATCACACAAAAAACTTATTAGAAAATATCATAAGAAATAAGAAAAGTGCCTCTTATTTAAAAACATTTATATTAGGAAATGATGAAGATATAAAAAAAGAAGTAAAACTAAGTTTTAGACAAAATGGAATTAGTCATTTATTTGCCATCAGTGGAATGCATATCAGCTTACTAAGTGGCATTCTTCTAATACTTTTACAAAAGTTAAAAATAAGGGAAGAAAAACGTTACTTTCTAGTAAGCCTCTTTCTTCTTTTTTATCTGCTTTTAACATTTAGTCCCTCTGTTTTAAGAGCGACAATATTTTTTCTATTATTTTCTATCAATCGTATAAACTACTTTTATATAAAACCATTTCATATCTTCCTATTAACACTTACCATCTGTCTTCTTATAAACCCATATTTTATTTACAACATAGGTTTTCAATATTCTTTTTTAATTAGTGGAGTACTAATACTAAGTAGTGATTATATTAATAAAGGTAAAAATATGTTATCTAAAACATTAAAAACCTCTCTTCTTTCCTTTTTTTCAAGTAGTATCATTACTTTAAATCATTTTTATGAAGTAAACTTCTTAAGTATTCTCTATAATTTAATCTATGTTCCTTTTATCTCTTATCTAGTATTTCCACTATCCATTTTAACATGTTGCTGTCCCATACTAGATAACATATTATATCTATTAATAGAATTTCTAGAAAAAACATCTCTATTTTTAGCAAATATAAGAGTAGGAAAGATAATTCTAGGGAAACCTTCTTTACTATTTACCTTATGCTACACTCTAATTTTTTTTCTTTTCTTAAAATATCAACAAAAGAAAAAGAAATCATACTATATCTTATTTCTTCCCCTTTTTCTAATTCAATTAATAATTCCTAGTCTAAATCAAAAAAGTAGTATATTAATGCTAGATATAGGGCAAGGAGATAGTATTTTATTGCATTCAAAAAATAAAGTAGTTCTAATAGATACTGGTGGTATATCCTCTTTTTCCAAAAAAGGTTTTAAAAAAAGAGAACGAACCAAAATAGCAGAACAAATAACCATTCCCTATCTAAAAAGTAAAGGGATTAAAAAAATAGATATATTAGTATTAACCCATGGAGATTATGATCATCTAGGAGATAGTGACATGATTTTAAAACATTTTCCTGTAAATAAAATTTATATCAACAATAATAAATTAAACTCTCTAGAACAAAAATTAAAGAAAAAGAATCTCATCCATCAACTAAAAAAAGATCAAGTACTAAACTTAGGAGGCATTACTTTATACTCTTTAAATGATGATTTAAAAGATGAAAATGATAGTAGTATTGTACTTCTTGCCCAAATAGAAAATAGAAAAATAATGTTAATGGGGGATGCTAGTTGTAAAACAGAAAAAAATATTTTAAAAGAGTATCATCTAGAGCAAGTGGATATATTGAAAGTAGGGCATCATGGAAGTAAAACCAGTAGTTGCGAGGAATTTTTAGATGTAATAAAACCTAAAATAGCACTCATATCAGCAGGACGTAATAACAAATTTAAACATCCTCATAGAATAGTATTGGAACGTTTTCAAAAAAGAAAAATAAAATACTTTGTAACAAGTGATAAAGGAAGTATTAAAATAGACTTATCTAGTATGACAGTAAAAAATAATTGGAACAAAAAATAAAATGTAAAAAAGTGTCATTTAACCCTAAAAATCTTTGTCTAATAAAAAAACAAGTGATATACTGATATCAGATGGAGTGGTTTTATGAAACTAAAACTAAAAAGTGCAGAAATAAATTATATTCAGTATGGAAATGAAAAGGGAAAAGATATTCTACTCCTACATGGTTGGGGACAAAATATAGAAATGATGAAGCCAGTAGGGGATGCACTTGCTACTAGTTATCATATTACCATTTTAGACTTCCCAGGTTTTGGAGAAAGCAGCGAACCAGAAGAATCATTTACGATAGAAGACTATGCCAAAGTAGTAGAGGAACTAGTAGAAGAGTTAAAAATAAAAAAACCAATTATAATGGGACATTCCTTTGGAGGAAGAGTAGCAATTTGTTATAGTGCTTATCATAATATCGAAAAACTAGTATTATTTGCAAGTCCCTGCTTTAAAGTCTATAACTCTGAAAACTTAAAAGTAAAAACATTAAAAGCTCTAAAAAAACTGCCTGGTATGGAAAATCTCGCTGAAAAGATGAAAAAATATATTGGCTCAAGAGATTATAAAGCAGCAAGCCCCAACATGAGAAAAATTTTTGTAAATATTGTCAATAAAGATTTAGGAGGCTATGTCCAAGATATTGAAGAACCAACTCTAATCATTTGGGGAGAAAATGATCAAGAAGTAACCTATGAAGAAGAAAAAATGATAGAAAACGCTATGGCAGATGCCGCATTAATCACTCTTCCAGGAAGTCACTATGCTTATCTAGAAAACCTACCTCAAGTAGTTAAAATATTAGAAAGCTTTTTATAGGAGGATTGTTTTATGATGCTTTATACTTTACTATATTTAATTATTTTTATTATATTACTTTACAAAGGAAGAAAAAGCCTTTATATGTTACAACAAAGTCTTTATAATGAAAATAATCGTTATTTAAAATGGGTTTTTAAAAATAGAAAAGATTTTTTCGATTTAGAACTAATTATTGTATTTATTGCAGCAGTTGGATATTTTGTAACCTTTGATTTAGAAATGATTCCAAGTATCCTATTAATTATAATGATCATTCTTTATGGAATAAAAATTATATTTTTAGAGAAAGATAAAAGTAAAGAACAAAATAAAATTGCTTTTAAAATTACAGCAAGAGTAAAACGATTAATCATTACTTTTAGTATTTTAATGCTAATACCACTTATTTTCTTTATCCTAAATGTAGAAAATAGTAATACCACTTGGCTAATCATATTTATAATAACAATTTTAGTTTATCTAAATAGAATTGTGATGTGGATAGTAAATATCATAAATAAACCAGCAGAAAAATGTGTTTTCCTATATTATAAAACCAAAGCACAAAACAAACTAAAAAGTATGCCAAATTTAAAAGTAATAGGAATTACAGGTAGTTATGGAAAAACAAGTAGTAAAAACATTTTAAATGATATCCTAAATATTAAATATAATGCTCTACCAACTCCTAGAAATTTAAATACATTTTATGGACTAATGATTACAATTAATAATCATTTAACAAAATTTGAAGATATATTTATAGCAGAAATGGGTGCATACGTAAAAGGTGAAATAAAAGGCTTATGCAAATTTGTAAAACCAAAGTATGGAATATTAACTAGAATTGGTAAAGCACATTTAGAGTCCTTTGGTAGTGAAGAAAATATACAAGAAGCAAAGTTTGAATTAATTGAATCCCTTCCGATAGACGGAATCGGTGTATTAAATATGGATGATGAAAAACAAGTAAGTTATCAATTAAAAAATAAATGTCGTATCATCTGGATTGCAATTGATAATGAAGAAGCCGATGTTAGAGCAACAGATATCAAGTGTTCTAAAGCAGGAACTAGTTTTAATATAATATTAAAAGGGGATAAAAAGAAATATCCATTTACAACAAAACTATTAGGAAAACATAACGTTTATAATATCCTAGCAAGTATTGCCTTAGGACTTGAGTTTGGTATTACAATAGATAAATTAAAACAAGCAGTACTTAGCGTAAAACCAGTACCACATCGTCTAGAACTAAAACCCCTTGGTAAATTCTATCAAATTGCAGACGATTATAACTCAAACCCCGTAGGAGCCAAAAGTGCTGTAGAAGTACTAGGAATGATGCCAGGAGTAAAAGTAGTAGTAACACCAGGCATGATTGAACTAGGAGAAGATGAAGAAAAAATCAACGAAGAATTTGGAAAACAAATAGCATCAGTTGCCGATTATGTAGTACTAATTGGAAAGAAAAGGACCAAACCAATTTATAATGGTTTAGTAAAGAAAAACTTTGATCAAAAAAGAATAGTTGTTTACAATGATGTAAGAGAAGCATTCCCTTTTATTGACAGCCTAACGGGAAAACAAGAAGTATACGCATTATTTGAAAATGACCTGCCAGATACTTATAACGAATAGGAGGAGAAAAAATGAGAATTAGAGTAGGTGTTATCTTTGGAGGAGAGACAGTAGAACATGAAGTAAGTATCATCTCTGCTGTCCAAGCAATGACCAAAATGGACCAAGAGAAATATGAAATTATACCAATCTATATTACCAAAAGTGGAGAATGGTATACAGGAGATATGTTAAAAGATATTGACTATTATGGAGATTTAGACCTTCTGAAAAAGTATGCCAAAAATGTAGTATTATATAAACGAAAAGGATCATTTGTATTACAGTCAAAAGGCTTATGGAAGAAAATAGTAAAAGAGTTAGATATTGCATTTCCAATTGTACATGGAACCAATGTAGAAGATGGTGTTCTACAAGGATACTTACAAACAATTGGTATTCCATATGTTGGACCAGATACTTATGCAGCAGTAGTAGGACAAGATAAAGTCTATATGAAAAGTCTTTGGTTACAAGAAAAGTTACCAATGACAAACTTTGTTTGGTTCTATGATAGTGAATATAAAGATAATCAAACAGAAATAGTAAAGAAAGTAAATAAATTAAAATATCCACTCATTGTAAAACCAGCTTCTACTGGTAGTAGTGTAGGGATCCAAGTAGTTCATAAAAAAGAAGAATTAATACCAGCCATTGATGAGGCAACTCAGTACGATAATAAAATTATAGTAGAAGAATTAGTAGAAAATTTAAAAGAAGTAAATATCAGTGTTCTTGGAAATATTGAAAATACTACCCTAAGTGAAATAGAAGAAGTATTACCAAGTAGGGACTTTTTGACCTATGAAGATAAATATATTGGAAATGGTAAAATAAAAGGAAAAGGTGGACTCAAACAACCAGTAAAAACTTCAAAAGGAATGTTGTCTGCCAGTCGTAAAATACCTGCTAATATATCAGAAAAATTAAGAAAAGAAGTAGAAGAGGTAGCAACAACAGCCTTCAAAACACTAGGCTCATCAGGTTGTTGCAGAATTGATTTTCTAATTGATGAAAAAGCAAAGAAAGTATATATTAATGAAATCAATTCAATCCCAGGTTCACTTGCATTCTATCTTTGGGAAGCAAAAGGTATAAATTATACTTCTCTTTTAGATGACATGATTAGTATTTCCATAAAAGATTATAAAAAAAGATGTAGTAAAACACATTCTTTTGATAGCAATATTCTAGCAGGATTTCAAGGCACAAAAGGATTAAAAGGAATGAAAGGAAAATTAGGATCATAAGATTCTAATTTTTTAGGTGAGAAAATGAAAAAACTAGGTATATTAATAAGACCAGAAAATACAGAAAAAGAAAATAATGGCTATTTTAAAATAGCAAATAAAAATCATTTAGAAATAATTTTTCTAAACGCCAAAGATGATCAAGATACCTTTTATCGTAATTGCAAGTTATGTGATGGCTTTCTATTGACTGGTGGAAATAAAAAAGACTGGTATGATGATTTTATCATTGAATATGCTCTAAAAAAAAGATTACCACTGCTTGGAATCTGTCAAGGAATGCAGTCGATGGCCATCTATAAAAGTGAAAATGACACAGTAAAAATAGGAAATAATTCGCACCATTTACAAAAAGAAAAAAGACATCTTGTCTTATTACAAAAAGGAAGATTACAAGAAATAGTAGGACAAGATAAGATATTAGTGAATTCCTATCACTATGAAACAGTAGAAAGCTCTACTATATTTAGTATTACAGGCTACAGTGAAGATGGACTCATTGAAGTAGTAGAAAACAAAGACCATACCTTTCAAATTGGTCTGCAGTGGCATCCAGAAAGAATGATGGAAAGCAAAATAAGCAAGAAAATAATAAAGCGATTCGTGGAAGTAATAAAAGACTGCTAACCAATACTTTGGTAGCAATCTTTTCATTTAAATATTTTTAAGTTTTTCTCTAATAATAGCCTTATTATTTTTTAGTCTTTTATCATGAGGATTTTCTTTTAATGCAAGTGTACTATACTTATATGCCAGTACATAGTTGCCTATATTGTAATAAGAAATTGCAAGCAAGTCATAAGGAGTTTCATTCCAACTGAACACTTCATTAATATAACTTTTTGTTTTTACTTTAATATGGAGTGCACGATTTACTTCTTTAATAACATTCTCCCAGTCTTCAAGTTCATAGTATAAAAGAGCCATTTCAATATAAGAATCACGTAAGTAAGGAGCTTCTTCACTTGCTTTTTTGTACCACATTTTAGCCTCTTCATAACGATGCATATTTTTATAACATCTTCCAATAAAACGCATAGAGGCACATCGTTCATCTTTCCATAAAGCACGAGGCAGAGATAAATGTTTTATTAAAGTATCAATTGCCTCATTCCATTTTCCATAATACATGTATTCTCGTCCTAAATAATGCATATTTCTATCATCATCAGGATCTTCTTTAACAGAAAGTTCAAGTAGAGGAAGATAAGAGCCTCTTGATTTTTTGTTGTCGGGATAGTGATTTACTGTAATGTCATTCGTGGTAATGACATTATCACGCGTTGTAGTTGGAGTTAGTACTTCGTGAACAGGGTGTGTCCAAGTGTAGCCAGTACGAGCATGAATTTTGCTAATGTAGAAGTTTACTAGGGGACGACCATTTTCATCAAGACTCCAGTTGTAGTTATACTGTAAACGTGTTGTATCTTTCATCCAGCATTCTTCTAGTTTTTTTCTCCAACCTTTTTCAAAGATTTCATCAAGGTCTGTACATACACAAATATCGAAGTCCTTTGGAATGAGATTAAGTGAATCATTTCTGGCCTTATCAAAACGCCATGGATTATATTTTTTTGTTGTAACATGAACTTTGTCATATTTTTTTAATTTTTCTACTGTTTTATCAGTAGAGAATGTATCAAGAACATAAATGGCATCTGCTTCACCCATGGAACCAACCCATCTATCTACGTGCTTCTCCTCATTTTTGGTAATGGCATAAACTGCTATTTTATATTTTTTCATGAATAACGTTACCTTTCTCAATAGTTTTGATTAGTTTAATTTCTTTACAGAAAGAGTAGCATTTACTCCTGATCCTAATGTAACACCAACGGCAAGTAGGGCAGAAATAGCCATATCAATGACATCTCCCTCTGCTAGAGTAACAATAACACTACCACTATAAATAGATCCAACTCCAACGGATAATATTCTAGAAATTACAGTATCAGGAATATTAGTGCCATTAATACGCACCGCTTGTGTTAAAGTAGTTCCAACAGCAACAGAAACATTACTGAAGTAGTTAATCTCATAAGTTCCTGCCTCTCCAATTGTAATACTATTAGCAGGAGTATAAGTTGTATTTAGATTTGGCATAGCGGTTGGTAGAGGAATTTGCGTAGAAGAACCTAGTGCTAGATTTAGTGTTTGTGGAGTGTCACTATATTTTCCTCCATAAGCATTGAGTCCATTTGCAGGACCAGTGGGTCCTTGAGGTATTACAAAATCTAATGTATAACCTGTTGGATTCATAATTTATCATCCTTTCATATTTTATTTTTAAATTGGATTTATTGTAACACTGGCATCAGTACCAGGTGCCCCAGTTTCAACCGTTCCGATTGCAAATGTTGGGGCTGGGCCGATGTCTCCAGTTGCCCCAGTAGGTCCGATTAAACCCTGAGCACCAGTAGGACCAGTAGCCCCTGTTGCCCCAGTAGGTCCAATTAAACCTTGAGCCCCAGTAGGACCAGTAGCCCCTGTTGCCCCAGTAGGTCCGATTAAACCTTGAGCCCCAGTAGGACCAGTAGCCCCTGTTGTCCCAGTAGGTCCGATTAAACCCTGAGCCCCAGTAGGACCAGTAGCCCCTGTTGCCCCGGTAGGTCCAATTAAACCTTGGCCACCAGCAGGACCAGTAGCCCCTGTTGCCCCAGTAGGTCCAATTAAACCTTGAGCCCCAGTAGGACCAGTAGCCCCTGTTGCCC